>JBEGQV010000108.1:0-3404 GCA_041180785.1 Bacteroidota bacterium
TCACATCCAAGGCCATTTGCGCATAGGTCAACTCTTTTTCGTCGCTATCGGTTGTTCTTCCCTGAGAGCGAGAATCGACTGCAATCACTTGATATTTTTTAGAAAACGAAGCGATCATACCTCCCATCATTTCAGAGGAACCATACCCGCCATGCAACAATATTAAAGGTTCTCCTTTCCCATATATTTCGTAATACATGTTTATATCTCCCACTTGAACTCTTTTCCCAACTTTTGGATTGGAGCCGTAAGGGATTTGGGAAAACAAGTTCCCACTGGTAAAAATGAAGAAGAGGATGAATAGTTTATTTTTCATTATTTCTTAGCTTTTGCATAAATAAATTGCTGAATATTTTTTACTTGCTGAGCAGTCAGGCGATCGCCAAATTTAGGCATTCCCTTTGGCAAGAAAATTCCTTTACGAACAATGTCGTCAATCATGTTGATTATCTCAGGCTTGGAATACGTTAAATTAGGAATGGTTCCTCCTCCATCTAATTTATGACAACCCGAACAGTATACATCAAACAGTTTCGCTCCTTCCGCTAATTGTGTGGCTGATGCAGTAACCGCTACATTTAATTTTGTTTTAACCTCCATTGGAATAGGAGTTGGCATTTTTAAATTTTTTAAACGTTTTAATTTTTTATTTTCCTACTTGCGCAATTGGTCTAAACCGAAGGGCAGACCACGTTTCATCAATTGAAATTGCTGTTACTGTGGTGATGCCAAATTCTTCTCCAGTAACCCGTAATATATCTCGATTAATATCGGTTTTAATTTTTGAAGTACCCTTCGGATACGCAAACCATAACACGGAGTCGAATTCAATCTTTGATAATTCTGTTTCAAGAAAATTTATAAAGGTTGATTTGTTTTCAAGGAAAACTAAGGTATTGGAACTTTTTGAATCATCAAAATGGGTTTTGAAACCCATTTTGACAAATTCCTCTTCTATCGCTTTAGGTGCATTCAACACGATCCCTTGCGATTTGAATTTAAGTTTTTTGATGGCTTCAAGCATGTAAATTTATTTTTTCACTCCTCTTGAAAACTGCTCCACTGCAGAAATTTTACCTTCCAAATTGAATTGGAACAATTCATTCACTTTTTTCTCCCATACAGTTCCATCTTTCAACACACGTTTTTCAGAAGCATGAACTAAAATTCCTGAAACAGGATCCGTATCTTTTAATTTAAATGGTAAAATCACGTCTGGTCTCCAATCCAACGATTTGTATTCTGCAAATAAACTAGGCCACTGATCTTTTTTTACCTTCATCACATTGCCATCAAAATCTTCAATGGTAACCTCATCTGCAACACATTCTGTAAAGGTTTTAATATCCATTGCATTGTATGCTTTCACAAACTTCTCAATCATGTCTACCTCGCCGCGATTTGAAAACTGAAACGAGCGACCATTGTACGGGTCATTTGGTTTAGAAGAAATATATTTTCCGCCAGAAGTTTTTCCAAATTCATTCTCTTTTGGAATATTGTAATATTGGTTAAAATCAGAAATTTTCCCGTCTTTACCTACCTTAAATATTTCAAATAAATTAAGCTTTTGCTTAGACCCATCTTTAAATTCACGGTCTTCAGTAGATTGCATTAAAACGATCTCATCTGATGACCCCGGAACTTTTAAAGGCAAAATTGCCATTGGAACATTGTTCAAAGTTTTCATAGACTCATGAAATTTTCTATTAAAATCGCCTCCCTTTTTTTGCATTTCCTCTGAATAAAATGCTTGTTCAGCCGCTGAGCTGTTGGAGTTGTAGGCTTTCGTTGCGTCCAACACAACTTTAGAACTTTTTTCTGATCCCAATTGGAAGCTTTTTCCGTTGTCTGGACCATTAAAAATCTTTCCTGCATTCTGAGCAGAAACCATGTACGCTGATGCTAAAAAGGCACCAAATAAAATAAGCTTTTTCATAGAATTGATAAATTATGATATATTTTCTGCAAGTACTTATTATACCCGTTCGATTAAAAATCTATGCAATAGATTTTTGTTCCCTTTTGTGTTTTTTGGAACAGATGATTTTATATTTCCTCCCCCCATCAGCTTTCAATTGGTAGTTTTACAATCAATATATTCCAAAACTATATCACATATGAAAAAAACAATTTTATCAATCCTAGTAGCCGTTTCAATGATGGCATGTACGAGCGAAGCTGACAAAAATGCTAAGCTTGCACAAGACAATGTAAAATATTATTCTCATGTTTGGGAAGTAGCCATCAATGAGGGGAGAACGAATATTTTAGATACTGCCTATGCTGAAAATGCGGTGGTTCATGCGGTACCAGAAGTTAAAGGAAAAGCGAACGCTAAAGCTTATTATGAAAACTTTGTAACCGGATTTTCAGATCGCCAATTCATTGTAAAAGAAATTTTTGCTGATGGCGACAAATTAGTAAAACATTGGGAATTTAAAGGGAAACATACCGGTTCTTTCTTTGGAATTCCTGCTACTGGTAAATCCGTAGATGTGTTTGGCTGCACCATTGCCAAAATGAAAGATGGTAAAATAACTGAAGAGGAAGACTTTATGGACAATCTTGTGTTTATGCAGCAATTGGGTCTTATACCTGTTAAATAAAAAATGGCTACCGGAGCCTATGCTCCGGTAGATTTTCTTTCTTTAATATAGACAGACGGCGTAACCCCTTTTCGCTCCTTAAAGGCATCAATAAACTTTGATCTAGAAACAAAACCAACTTCTGCTGAAATAGCTTCAATTGTAATTTTTTCCGCCAGCCCTTTTTCAATCAACTCACAAGCATAATTAATACGCAAATCGTTTTTCCATTCGCCAAAAGTTTTGTTTAATTCCTTATTAAAAAAACCAGACAACAAGCGTTCCGACATTTTTAAGTCGAAAGACATTTGAGATAGCGTAAAATCCTTTTTGATAAATGGAAGCGATCCTAAATATTCTTGAATCGCCTTGGAAATTTCATCTGTTTCAATCCCTATTTTTAAGGGCTTGGCAATACTTGACTTAATTTTTTGGAACGTGCTCCCCCCCTCCAAATCCACGGAATAAGAAATATTACCATACAATATTTTTGGATACAAAAAGAGAATGAAATTCTGGATAAAGAATCCTCCTCCACATATCCTAAAAAAATGGCTTTCGCTAAAGAGTTCAACGGAAGATATCCCCAAAATTAAAAAGGGTTTAAAATATAGGGTAATCATGTGCCCAAGACTTGTAACGGCAATTAAGACTTGCAAAAAAAGTAAGGAGAAAAACCATCGCTGGATGATCATATGATTGGAGGGTAAAACCCCAAACGATTTAAGAACCAACCGTTTGTTCCAAAAAAAATAGACGATTGAAAGCACGGCATATAACATCACATGAATGGAGCGACCATACAGCAGTTGCTCA
>JBEGQV010000109.1:0-13439 GCA_041180785.1 Bacteroidota bacterium
GACAAATAACTTCTTGACCTATGATGTCCGATTGAAATTGCATCAATAATTGATTCACCACCATACCTCCATCAACTCGTAATGAAGTAATCGGTATGCCAGCATCCTTTTCCATAGCTTCCAATACTTCCCAAGTTTGAAATGCTGTCGCCTCTAATGCAGCTCTTGCAATATGTGATTTATTGATATATCGTGTTAATCCCACTAATACCCCTCTTGCATCTGATTTCCAGTATGGCGCATAGAGTCCAGAAAAGGCAGGAACAAAATAACATCCCCCATTGTCATCTACTTCTTTGGCTAGTTTTTCAATTTCCGGACTCGAATTGATGATGCCTAAATTATCTCTTAACCATTGCACCAATGCTCCAGTAATGGCAACGGAACCTTCTAAGGCATAATGAACAGGATCGTCACCCAATTGGTAGGCAACCGTGGTGAGCAATCCAAATTTTGAAGGAATGGGTTTTGTTCCTGTATTCATTAATAAGAAACAGCCGGTACCATAGGTGTTTTTCCCCTGACCGGCATCAAAACAAGTTTGACCAACTAATGCCGCTTGTTGATCGCCCAACATCCCAGCTAAGGGTACATCATTTAGAACGCCTTTTGCTTTTCCGTATACCTTTGAACTGGAAACTATTTTTGGTAACATGGATGTTGGAATGGTAAAAGTGTCCAAAATTTCTTGATCCCATTGACAGGTCTCCAAATTCATTAATTGCGTTCTCGATGCATTGGTTACATCGGTAATGTGTAATCCACCCGCTGTTCCACCAGTTAAATGCCAAGCGATAAAAGTGTCCATCGTTCCAAAAAGAGCTTCTCCTTTTTCGGCATCTTGACGTAATCCTTCACAATTGTTTAATAACCATCTTAGTTTTAATCCAGAAAAATAGGCAGCCAATGGTAAACCCGTTTTTGGTCTGAATCGATCCATTCCTCCTTCTTTTGCTAGTTCGGCTAATTCAGATCCTACTCGCGTGTCTTGCCATACAATGGCATTGTAATAAGGTTTTCCAGTTTTTTTATTCCAGGCTACGGTTGTTTCTCGTTGATTGGTAATGCCAACTGCAGCGATATCTTTCGCAGAAAGATTTGCTTTGCCTAGGGCCAAACCAATGACTTCCTGTGTATTTTTCCAAATTTCTTCCGGATTGTGTTCAACCCATCCGGCCTGCGGATAAATTTGTTCGTGTTCTTTTTGGCCCATCGCAATGATGTCGCCCTTCTTGTCGAATATGATAAATCGGGAACTGGTTGTTCCTTGATCAATAGATCCTATATACATGTTGAATTATTTTAAGCCTAAAATAAATGCCCCAATAGCCGCCCCAACACATGGTCCAATTACTGGAATCCATGCATAGCCCCAATCACTGCCTCCTTTGTTTTTAATGGGTAGAATGGCATGCATGATGCGTGGACCAAGGTCTCTCGCTGGATTGATGGCATATCCAGTTGTTCCGCCTAATCCTAAGCCAACTGCCCAAACTAATATACCTACTAAAAATGGTCCTAATCCATGTTGAACGCTTGAAAAGCTTCCCAAAGCCACTATGGCAAAGGCTGAAGCAAAGGCTTCAGAAATAAAATTAAACGGAGTATTTTGAATGGCTGGATCCGTACAAAAACTCGCTTTGATATTTCCTGCTTCTTCTGTTACATCAAAATGAGGTTTGTAATGCAACCAAACTAGCAACTGTCCCAACATTGCACCTACTAATTGTGCCCCAACAAAAGTTGTAAAATTACTCCAATCACCCGATTTAACACATTCTGCAACGGTTACTATAGGATTTAAATGAGCAGCTGGACTACCAAAATAAGTAGAAACAAATATTCCAATGGTGACAGCAAATGCCCAAGCTGCAGCAATAGCTAATAATCCTGTATTATTTCCTTTCGTGTTTTTAAGTAGCATATTAGCTACTACGCCATTTCCAATATAAATTAAGGCTGCTGTGCCGGCTAATTCGCCGCAAAAAATAGAACTCATTCGTTAAAAGGTTTAATTTTTCAAAGCTAAAAAATAAAGACCACAAAAAAAATCAATACATTCGAATGATTAAATTTTTATCTTTGTTTAGAGATAAAATTATGCGCGAAGATTATTTAAGTGGAGACCCAAAATCCTTAAGTTCACAAGACAAGGAAATCGACAAAGCCTTACGGCCTTTGTCTTTCTCTGACTTTACAGGTCAAGGAAAAATTATTGATAATTTACAAATCTTTGTCGACGCAGCAAGAGCAAGGGAAGAGGCCCTAGATCATGTATTATTACATGGGCCTCCTGGACTTGGGAAAACAACCCTCTCGCATATCATTGCAAATGAATTAGGCTCTAGTTTGAAAATTTCTTCCGGACCCGTTTTAGATAAACCTTCTGATTTAGCAGGTTTATTAACCAATCTTCAGCCGTATGATGTGTTATTTATTGATGAAATCCATCGTCTGAATCCTATTGTAGAGGAATATTTGTATTCCGCCATGGAAGATTATAAAATCGATATCATGTTGGATTCTGGACCCAATGCCAGAAGTATTCAAATTGGATTAAATCCATTTACCTTGATTGGAGCAACCACTCGTGCTGGATTATTAACTTCTCCATTACGTGCTCGATTCGGTATCAATGCCAGATTAGAATATTATGATTCTAAATTGTTATCTACCATCGTAGAGCGTTCTGCCAATATATTGGGTGTTCCCATTGAAGAGTCTGGTGCCTTTGAAATTGCCAGAAGAAGTAGAGGAACCCCTCGTATAGCGAATAATTTACTCAGAAGAACAAGAGACTTCGCTCAAATTAAGGGTAAAGGAGTAATTGATACAGATATTGCCCAATTTGCCTTATCGGCCCTAGATGTAGATCAAAATGGCTTAGACGAAATGGATAATCGAATTTTGATGACGATTATTGATAAATTCAAAGGTGGTCCGGTGGGACTCTCAACCATTGCAACAGCTTGCGGAGAAGAAGCCGAAACAATTGAAGAAGTTTATGAACCGTTTTTAATTCAAGAAGGATTTTTGAAAAGAACGGCTAGAGGGAGAGAAGCGACTGAAAAAGCATATCGTCACCTCGGTATAGAACCGAATCCTAAAACAGGTCAATTATTTTCATGAAAAAAGGCGGGGTGACCCGCCTTTTTACGTAATCTAATCAACCTTAACTCTCCTCACGGCACCATCGCTACCCTGAGTTACTCGAATGAAATATACTCCTTTGGCGGATTTCTTGATATCAACTTGACCTAAATAATCACCTTGAAAATCTTTTATTTGGTCTGTGGATAATTCTTTTCCAGTTACATCACTCACCGAAATGGTCACTGTCCCTTTTTCTGGTGCATTGAAATGCACATTAAATTTGCCATTAAACGGAGCGTTTGGTTGAATGCGTAAAGCTTTGATGGTTGCAGAACCCATTTCATCCAATTTCATAACATCTGCATTAATCATTACATTTCTGTGGATTTTTCTAAATTCCTTATCACCCATAGGACCTGTAGGCATTCCAGGACCTCCCGGTCCACCAGGTAAAATGCGAATCACATCGTCTTCCCCTTCTTCTCTTCCTTTAAACTTAAATACGCGCATTTCCTTTTGAGGTCCCTCAATTATTTCTCTTTGCGGACCATCTCCGATTGTCCTATTTTTACGAACATCAATTGTAATAGTTCTATTTTTGCCAGTTTTAGCATTCAGCGAGTCTTCAAGAATTTTGATCTCGCTTTCTAAATTTTTATCATCTGAAAAGTTTTTTTCAATTACTTTTTTCTGACCATTTTCGATGGTTACAATGCGAACGCGATTTTCTTTCTTTTCAACTTGCGCAAAGGCAGTGCAAGAAAAGAAAGTAGCTGTAATTAAAAGGAATATTTTTTTCATGTCGTTGAATTTTTACGATACAAACTTAGATAATTTTTATTTGTTTAAGTGTTAAAGAGTGTTAAGAGGTAAAATTCTTGGATAAATGAATCAAAAATTCAATTAATTTTACTTGATTTAATAGACGATGAGTAAGCATAAAATACGTTTGATTATTGGTTTTATGAGTGTTGCACTCATTGGCTTAATTGCCTTTCAGGCGTATTGGTTAGGGTATATGTTGGAATCTAAAGAAGAAAATTTTACTTCAGCTGTTCGCAATAGCCTTGATCAGGTAGTCCGGAAACTGGAAAAACAGGAATTGCTTGTGTTGGCAGAGCGTAAGAAAGTTTACGAGGATGAACAAAAGAAAGTGGCAACACTTTCTGAAAAATTGAACAGTACAGAGAAAAAAATAGCTAGCAGACGTCAGCAGTTTAATCAACATGTGAATTCCGATTTGCAAGTATATTCAGATGGGCACAACCCTTCAAGCTACAACCAAACCATTCCATCCGATTTTGTTTGGGTACAAAAGCAAATCATGTTGCCAAACGGACAAATTGCTGAAATTACCGAAGAGTACCAAATGGGAGTGGATGTGAATGAAATGGAAAAGCGCATGCGTGAACAACGTAAAATGGATCGCTTGTTTCAACAGGTTCCCAATCAAAAAGCAAATAAACAGGTTATTCAAGAAGAAAAACAAGACAAGCAACAATTGGCTAAGGTGTTGAAAAAGACAGAACTTGCTAAAGAGGTGTTCTCTGATTTTTTATTTAAAGAACGTCCTATCGAACAACGATTTGCCCCAGGGTTAATCGACAGTTTGATTAGAAGAGAACTCAATCAAATGGGTATACATTTGCCATTTTATTATGGTATTCAATCTGCAAATGCTAAAAGTGATGCATGGTTATTTGTTTCGAACAAGAAAATATTGCAGCCTGAGACGGCTGCAACGATGTATGCTGCAACTTTGTTTCCCAATGACCTAAAGCCAACAGGGCATTTTTTGAAAGTATATTTTCCTGATCAAAAAGCATTCATTTGGCAAACGATGGGATTAAGTTTTGGAGCTTCATTATTGCTTTTGCTGGTGATGATGGGTAGTTTTTATGTTGCACTCAATATCATTTTAAAACAAAAAAAATTGGCTGAGGTGAAAAATGATTTCATTAACAACATGACCCATGAATTCAAAACACCTATTTCTACCATTTCCTTGGCAGCACAGTTGATACAAGAAGAGCCAGCTGTTGCCTCAAATGAAGCAATCTCAAAATATTTGGGAATCATCAAAGAGGAAAATACCAGGTTAGGTTCTCAGGTTGAGCGGGTATTACAAACGGCTCAAATGGAAAAAGAAGAAATTATATTAAAGAAAAAAGAAGTGGATGTAAAATCGCTTATTGAGCATATTGTGGAAGCGAACGGGCCATTAATTCAAGCAAATCATGGAAGTATCTCTGTAAAACTTCCAGAAGACGAAGTTTTTGTTGAAGTAGATGAAGTGCATATTTCCAATGTGTTATTTAATTTGATTGATAATGCAATCAAGTATAGCCAAGACACTCCTTCCATTGAGTTAAGTTTGCAAGCATTCACCAATGAAATAAAATTAGATATTTCCGATCATGGTATTGGGATGCCAAAAGATGTATTAAACGCAATTTTTGATCCTTTTTATCGAGTTCCAACAGGGAATGTACATAACGTGAAAGGCTTTGGGTTAGGATTGAGTTATGTAAAGAAAATAGTGGAGGCCCATGGTGGAAAGGTAAATGTAAAAAGTAAAGTAGGCATTGGAAGTACGTTTGAAATTACCTTACCAAAAATATAAAATGAGCAATCAACCCAAAATTTTATTAGCAGAAGACGACCCTAATTTAGGATTGTTATTGTCTGAGTTTTTAAAGAAAAAAGGCTATGAAGTTACTTGGGCAAACAACGGGGACGAAGCCTTAGATTGTTTTGTGAAAGACAAATTTAATCTTTGTTTATTAGACGTAATGATGCCCAAAAAAGATGGGTTTTCCTTAGCAAAAGATATTCGAGCTACTCATTTTGATGTGCCAATTATTTTCTTAACAGCCAAGTCGATGGAAGAGGATACCCTGCAGGGATTCAAAGTTGGGGCAGATGATTATTTGACCAAGCCTTTTTCAATGGAAGTATTGTTGGCAAGAATGGAAGCCGTTTTGCGGAGAACTCATTCTGATAAGTCAATTTCTAAATTAGCCGATGAAATTGTCCTTGGGAAATATGTGTATTTTCCAGATAAAATGAAAATCGTGTTGGCAGGGGTGGAGCAGAAATTTACGCCCAAGGAAAATGAGTTGATGAAATTATTGTGCGAAAATTTAGGTCGACCTGTTAGTCGAAGTTTTGCTCTGAAACTAATTTGGGGAGATGATACCTATTTCAATGCACGCAGCATGGATGTGTACATGACCAAGCTTCGTAAAATGTTAAAAGAGGATCCGAGCATTCAATTACAGAATTTGCATGGAGAGGGATTTCGGCTTATCATCGAGTGAGCTAAGTGAGCTAGTGAGCGAGCTAGCTAGTAAATGTAAAAACTAACTCACTTACTTACTGGCTCACTGGATCATTGAAAACCCACAATACGGAACCAATACTTCTGGAATCTTAATACCATCTGGCGTTTGATTATTTTCTAAGATTGACGCTACAATTCGTGGTAATGCCAATGCAGAACCGTTCAAGGTATGACAAAGGACAGATTTGCCATCGACTTTCATCCGTAATTTTAAACGATTCGCTTGAAATGTCTCAAAGTTAGAAACCGAACTTACTTCTAACCAACGATTTTGTGCACCAGACCATGCTTCCATATCATAGGTCAATGCAGAAGCAAATCCCATATCTCCACCACATAATCTTAGCACGCGGTAATGTAATCCAAGTTTTTGTAAAAGTCCTTGTACATATCCCGACATTTCTTCCAAGGCCTGGTACGATTCCTCCGGTTTTCTGATTTGGACAATTTCTATTTTATCAAATTGGTGCAAACGATTTAACCCACGTACATGTGCACCCCATGATCCTGCTTCTCTTCTGAAACACGGTGTATGTCCCACATTTTTAATGGGTAGATCTTTTTCGTTTAAAATTACATCCCGATATAAATTGGTAATGGGAACCTCTGCAGTTGGAATCAAATATAATCCTTCTTCTTTGGTAATATACATTTGACCTTCTTTGTCGGGTAGTTGACCCGTTCCAAATCCTGAATCTTCATTGATCAAAATCGGAGGTTGAATCTCATAATATCCCGCCTTGATCGCCTCATCCAAAAAGAAGTTGATTAAAGCTCTTTGTAAGCGAGCACCTTTCCCTTTGTAAACCGGAAAACCAGCGCCTGTTATTTTATTCCCTAAATCAAAATCGATGATGTCGTATTTTTTGATTAAGTCCCAATGGGGAAGTGGTTCAAAGTCGAATGTTGGAGCACTCCCCCAGGTTTGTGTTACTTCATTGTCTTCTGCTGTCTTACCTTCTGGAACCGAGCTGTGAGGCAAATTTGGTAAAGTGACCAACACATCTTGTACATCTTGTTCAGCTTTTTTGGCGGCATCACCAAATTCTTTAATTTGAATTTTCAGTTCAGCCGTTTCTGCTTTTTTTGATTCGGCTTCTTGTGTTTGACCTGATTTCATTAATCCGCCAATTTCACGAGCGATGGCATTCGATTTTTCTAATGCTTGTTCAGCTTGCTGCAACAAGTTTTTACGAATTTCATCTAATTCCAGAATTTGCTTGACGATCGATTCCGCGTTTGCAAATCTTTTCTTTGTTAAACCTGCAATGGTTTGCTCGGTATTGGTACGTATAAATGGAACAGTTAACATAGTATTTTAGAATAAACCTTCGTTTAAAGCGTTTAGGGCGTCATTTTTATGTTTCGCGTCAACTAATAAAGAAATATTGTGCTCCGAAGCTCCATATGAAATCATTCGGATTGGAATGTTTCGCATGGCATCTAACACCTTGATGGCAATTCCTTCTTTATCGGCAAAAAAGTTGCCAACAATACAAATGATTACTTGATTTGCATCTGGATCCTCTAATTCAGCAAATTCTCTCAATTCACGCATGATATCTTCTAAATGAGAAGTTTGATCCACCGTGACAGAAACGGAAACCTCAGAAGTGGTAATCATGTCAACTGGCGTTTTGTATTTTTCAAATACCTCAAACACACGCTTCAAGAATCCGTATGCGTTGAGCATACGTGTTGAATGTATATAAATTGCAGTAATGTTATCTTTTGCAGCAATGGCTTTAATTTCCGTATCAGTTGTTTTGTCTGAAATCAAGGTCCCATATGCACTTGGTTCCATCGTATTTTTTAGACGAACAGGTACACCTTTCATTTTGGCAGGCGTAATGGTACTTGGGTGTAAGATTTTTGCGCCAAAATAAGCTAACTCTGCAGCCTCTTCAAAAGATAATTCACGGATAGGAAAGGTATTTTTAACGATTCTAGGATCATTGTTGTGCATGCCGTCAATGTCTGTCCAGATTTGCACTTCCTCTGCTGAAATAGCGCCACCAATCAAACTAGCAGTATAGTCAGAACCACCTCTTTTCAAGTTATCGATTTCTCCTGCAGGATTTCTACAGATGAATCCCTGTGTAATATAAATTTCTTTTCCTGAATTTGCCGACAAGATTTTGACAATATTTTCCTCTATTTTAGACAAAATAGGCTCGTTGTCTGCATCTATAACCATGAAATCCAAAGCTGGCAATAATACAGAATTAACACCTTCTTCTTGTAAAAATGCTTCAAAAATTTGAGTCGACAACAGCTCGCCTAAGGCTACAATTTCTTTTTCTTGCTTAGCACCATAATTTGGGGTAGCAATTAATTGCGCGATAAAATTGAATTCTTTTTCAACGATTGATTTACCCTTGTTGAGTCCAGCTTCGGTTTGATACAATTCAATCAAAAATTGATCATAATGTGCTCTCAATTCAGCTGTTTTAGCCTGTGCTTCAACCGTATTTTTATTGATTAATGATTCTGAAATAGAAAGTAATGTGTTGGTACTTCCCGACAAGGCAGAAAGCACGACGATTTTTGGTTTACCATCCTCCGTAATCAATTGTCGAATGGATTTCATTCGCTCTGGCTTTCCTACTGATGTTCCTCCAAATTTCCAAACTTGCATAATTGTAAAATTTATATTCCTAACATTTTTATGGCCGTGAATGCAGCCTCATCTCCTTTATTTCCATGGATTCCACCCGCTCTATCAAGTGCTTGTTGCATGGTATCGGGTGTTAAAACTCCGAAAATAACGGGTTTATTATACTTCAAATTTACTTCTGTAATGCCCATGGCAACTGCCTGACAAATGAAATCAAAATGTTTTGTGTCTCCTTGGATGACGCATCCTAAGGCAATCACAGCATCAATATCATCTCGTTGAGCATATTTTTGTGAACCAAGGCTCAATTCAAAACTTCCTGGAACCTCTACCTTTATGATATTTTCCTCCTTTGCGCCATACACGAGTAAGGTGTTATATGCTCCTTCGTATAAGGCGGAAGTTATTTCTTCATTCCATTCAGATACAACAATCGCAAATTTCTTATGGCTAATGTCAGGTAAGTTTTTTGCAATAAAGTCACTTAAATTTTTATCTGCTGAAGACATTTTATTATCATTTATTCGTTTCTCGTTTCTCGTTTCTCGTTTCTCGTCTCTCGTTTCTCGTCTCTATTGCCAATACAAAAGGGATAAAAGCCTAAGCCCTTATCCCTTCCGTTATGCATTAAAAATTATTATTCAGAGATAGAGCTTTCTAATTGAGCCTTGTATTTCTTTGCAGGAATGGACTCAGAAGATTGCGGATATTTATCTGTGATTTGCGTATAGGTTTCTAACGCTTCTTTATTTTGTTTATTAGCTTCGAATGCAATGGCAAGCTTTAATAAATACATGGGTGTAAAGTATTTATTTGGCTTATAATCTGCAGCTTTTTGGTAAGAAGCAATGGCATCTGAATAGGCCTTCTTTTCAGAATAGGCATCTCCTAATAAGGAATAGGCTCTTGCTTGCACTAATAAATCAGAAGATTTAAAATTTTGTAATTTTTCAATTGCTTGGTCAAATTTACCCTGCTTCAGTAAGGTGATACCCAAATACAGATCTGCAAGATTTTGAGTGTTTCCACCAAATTCATTGGTAATCTTTTCCAAATCTTTTGCAGCAGAAGTTAAAGAATCATTTTCAAATGCGTAAACCGCTTTGTATAATTTCTTCTCACCTTCAGCATCCTGGGTGGAAACATAATATTGGTAACCAAAATAACCTGCTATCACAATGACTACACCTGCGATTACTGAAAACACTTTTGATTTATTTTTTTCAAAAGCAGATTGTACTTTGTTAAACTCTTGTTGTAATGCTTCTGGACTTTCAATGATTTCAATTGCGTCCTTTATATCTTTCTTTGCCATAAGATTACAAAATTATAAAATCTCTTTTATTTATATCAATTTTTGCAGAAACTTTTACTTTATTTTTTTTCAAAATTAGTAAATTGTCCTTTTATCTGACTTATTACTATAAAATTCACATGGAGTTTCGGCAGTCACATGTTTGGGAGCGTGTTAAGAGGAATGCAGACAGTGGGTACGACATCTGTGTGATTGGTGGAGGTGCCTCAGGTGCGGGCATCGCTTTAGATGCGGCCTTACGTGGTTATAAAGTTTTACTAATTGAAAAAGGTGATTTTGCCTCACAAACATCTTCAAAATCTACAAAATTAATTCATGGTGGAGTTCGCTATTTGGAGCAAGCCGTTAAAAAATTAGATTGGCAACAGTTTCATATGGTGTACAAAGCTTTGCATGAACGCAAAGCTATGATAGCCAATGCTCCGCATTTGGCTCATCCACTCGGATTACTTACTCCGTGTTATTCTTTTTTTGATAAAATCTACTATCGGATCGGGATGTGGCTCTATGATCGAATTGCTGGAAACACAAATTTGAAATCATCAACCAGTATTTCTACCTCCAAATTAAAGGAAATCATACCAACTCTAGACACAAGTGGGATGGTCGGAGGGATTTTATATTATGACGGACAATTTAATGATGCCCGTTATGCGCTTTCTTTAGTAAAGGCTGCTGCACGCGAAGGTGCTGATGTGTTAAATTATGTTGCTTGGAAAGAATTTGTGCTGAGTCCTAAAAGTTTAAAGATCAAAAAAGTTGTCATTGAAAATTGCCTAACAAATGAATTACTTGAAATTTCCGTCAAATCTGTAATCAATGCAACCGGACCATTTGCTGATGCCCTGCGCAAGGCTGCAAACCCTAAATTACATCATCGATTAAAGGTTAGTAGAGGGGCACATATCGTTTTACACAAATCATTTTGGCCAAGTGAAAAAGCTTTATTGATTCCCAAAACAGATGATGGAAGAGTCGTGTTTGTGATTCCTTGGAGGGATTATATTTTAGTGGGTACCACCGATGAACCTGATCAACTACAAGAAAATCCTCAAATTTTAGAAGAGGAAAAGCATTATTTATTGAATTATTTCAACCGGTATTCCGCTAAAAAAGCAAATATAGAGGATATTTCAGGTGTTTTTACGGGTCAACGTCCTTTGATAGAGGCCGTGATAAGTGAATCCATGCCAGAAGATACGAAATCGATTGTACGAGATCATGTAGTTGAAGTAGATTCAAGAAGTAAACTAGTGAGTATTCTTGGAGGTAAATGGACTACTTATCGAGTAATGGCAAAAGATACACTAGATATGTTAGAGTCAGAGGTCTTTGTAATTCTTCAAAAAAAATGTACCACCAAAAACTACTCGTTATATTCAGGAATCGACTTTGATAAAAAGCTTTTCAATGAATTAACAAATCAACATGGATTGTCTGAATTAACCCTAAAACATTTAGAAGAAATTTATGGTCCAGAAAAAGGCAATGTATTAACCCATTGTTTGTCTGAGCCAAATGGACTTCAGTTAATTCTTGCTAATGAGCCTTATCTAAAAGGTGAGATTGGTTATTTGAAAAATTATGAAATGGCCTGTTCCTTGGATGATGTGTTGGATCGCCGATGGGGAATTCGTCTACGAAATACAAAATTAGCCGAAGAAATAAAAAAGGCAGTTCATTTTTGAACTGCCTTTTAATTAATATTCATCTTCGTTAAAGAAAAAGTCATCCTTGGTCGGATAATCCGGCCAAATTTCTTCAATACTTTCAAAAGGTTGGCCATCGTCTTCTAACTCTTGTAAGTTCTCAACCACTTCTAATGGTGAACCCGTACGAATGGCATAGTCAATTAATTCATCCTTGGTAGCAGGCCAAGGGGCATCTTCTAAATAAGACGCAAGTTCTAATGTCCAGTACATATTTATTTCGCTTAATTTTCGTGCAAAAGTAAAAATAAAAATAGTTTATAAAAGTTTTATTCCTAAATTTTCTTAAAATATTTCATAATATTATCTTTCCATTAAATTTTTGACATGTTTTCAGTTCAACCTAAGGTAGAAATTTGTACTTATTCTTTGTCTTCTGTTCAGATTGCAGATCGAGCAGGTGCTCATCGTGTGGAACTTTGTACCTCTCCCTGGGATGGTGGAACAACGCCTTCTACTGGAATGATTAAGGCTGCATTAGCCACTACCTCTATAGAAATTCATGCTATGTTGAGACCTCGAGGAGGAGACTTTTGTTATTCAGAAACAGAAAAAGATGAAATTCGATATGAATTGGAAAGTCTGCTGGAGGTGGGTGTTCATGGTGTTGTTTTTGGCGCATTATTGCCTAATGGGGATCCAGATGTAAGATTTTTACAGGAAATTAAAAATTTGGTCGGTAATAGGTCGATTACTTGTCATCGTGCAATTGATGTAGCGCGAGATACCGTCGGCATGGTAGACGTATTGGTCGACCTAGGTTTTCAGCGAATACTTACTTCAGGCCAGTGTAATAAAGCAATTGATGGAATTGAAACGATTGCTGAAATGGTTGAAAGATCAAATCATCGAATCGAAATCATGGCAGGAAGTGGTGTTAACGCTAATAATTGCCTTGAATTTTTGAAAATTGGTTGCGATGCCATTCACCTAAGTGCTCGCAAATCGGCCCACGGTTTAATGGAATTCAAAAAACAGGGCATTTCCATGGGTGGACTTGATGGAATTTCAGAATTTGAGGTCTTTTATTCGGATGTGGATATTATACGTCATATAATCGAGCAGGTTATTTCCCACACAATCCATAACGCATGACCCAAACCTTATAATTCAGACTCCTCCCATTCCTCTTGCGGAATCTTGGTAATGTCGTACAAAGGAATCTTGAAGCGCTGGTAGGTTGGAATATTGAAATCAGAAGATTCAAATCCTTCCACACGGTAATTTTCAACCATCTTGCTGAAACGATTTTCTTCGCTGTCAAAATAAGCACCAGCTGTATTTTCTAAATCACCCAAGTCCACTGTTTGTCCAGCAGATAAGTCAGTTGATCCTGTTTCGTAATGACTTGTATCCGTATGT
>JBEGQV010000110.1:0-10010 GCA_041180785.1 Bacteroidota bacterium
CCTTGGAACAGCCAGAATATGTATTTTTAGCAGCAGCCAAAGTAGGAGGTATCGTAGCCAACAATACCTACCGTGCTGATTTTTTATATGAAAATTTGGCCATACAAAATCATGTTATTCATGCCAGTTATCAAAATGCTGTCAAGAAATTAATGTTTTTGGGGTCTTCTTGTATTTATCCTAAATTAGCTCCTCAGCCTTTGAAAGAAAGTTATTTGCTTACTGGGCCCTTGGAGCCAACCAATGAACCATATGCCATTGCAAAAATTGCAGGAATTAAAATGTGTGAAGCTTATCGGGATCAATATGGCTGTAATTTTATCTCTGTTATGCCGACCAATTTGTATGGTCCAAACGATAATTATTCTTTAGAAAATTCCCATGTTTTGCCAGCCATGATTCGAAAGTTTCATGAAGCGAAACAAAACAAGTTGCCCTCTATGACTTTATGGGGAACAGGTTCTCCCATGCGCGAATTTTTACATGCAGATGATTTAGCGGAAGCTTGTTTGTATTTGATGGAAAATTATAATGAAAAGGAATTGGTAAATGTGGGTACGGGAGAAGATGTGACCATTAAGGAATTGGCATTATTAGTACAACAAATAGTTGGATTTGAAGGTGAAATCATTTGGGATACCAGTCGACCTGACGGGACACCGCGAAAATTAATGGACGTTTCGAAATTGCATGCGCTTGGTTGGAAGCATCAAATTCAATTGAAAGAAGGGATTCAAATGGCATATCAGGATTTTTTAACTAATCCAAGTATTCGAAAATAGGATGAGCACTGCTACTGAATGGTTTTCTACATGGTTTAATTCGCCCTATTACCATATTTTGTATGGTCATCGAGATGAAAATGAGGCAGCAGATTTTATTCAGGCATTGCAGAAAAAATTAAACCTTCCAAAAGGTACACTGGTTTTAGATGCCGCTTGTGGGAAAGGTCGACACGCAAAAACACTTTTTGAAGCTGGTTTTCAAGTGGAGGCCTATGATTTATCTGAAGCTAATATAGAGGAAGCTAAATTGATTGAAGCAGAGGGATTAACCTTTTTTCAACAGGATATGCGTGACCCACTTCCTCAAACAAATTATTACCAAGCGATTTTTAATTTTTTCACCAGTTTTGGCTATTTCGAAACGACTGAAGAAAACCAACTTGCCTTTTATCGTTTTTTTCAAGGTTTAAAAAAAGGCGGATTACTCGTGTTAGACTTCTTTAATCCGACCTATGTACTTTCAAATTTAGTTGCAGAAGAAGTAATAGAGCGCGAGGATATACAATTTCACATTAAACGATTTGCGCAGAAGGGATACCTTATTAAAACGATTGAATTTACAGACAAGGGAAAGGAATATCACTTTGAAGAAAAAGTTGAAATCATTCAAAAGAATGATTTCATTGCATATGCTTCAAAAGCTGGATTTCAAACCATTGATTTAGTAGGTGATTACGAACTCAATCCTTTTAATGAAAAAACTTCACCTCGTATGATTTTCTTCTGGGTGAAATCTAATTCTTAACAAATTTCAATACTTTTTCTTGGTGCAATTCTGGTATTCGCAACATATAAGTGCCTGTAGAAAGCGACGAAACATCTATGCTAAGGTTGGAAACTTGATTACTTAAAAGTTTTGATATTCTTTTTTGACCCATCAGATCATATATTTCAATGGTATAATTCGAGCTTACTTGTGCGGTAGGTACTTGAACAATGATTCGATCTCCTTGAGTAGGATTCGGATAAAGTTGAATACTCGATATTTCATTTTCAGTACCTAATATGGTGATGCTTAAATTGGAAGATACTCCAAAACAACCATTTGAGTCATTTCCCTGAACCCTGTAAACACCAGAAGAGGTTGGCGAAAAGGTATTGGTGGATATACCTGTTAAAGCTTTATCGTTTAAGTACCACTGAATATTTTTACTTGCAGTTGTTTCCAAGACACCATTTGCATTGTAATAAATACTTGGTATTCCACTTGGGAAAACTGTTAAGATAAAACTGTCTGAACTACTGGTGCATCCATTCGCATTGGTACCTTTAACAATGTAGCTACCTGAACTGGTAGGTGAAAATGTTTCCTTGGTCGCTCCGTTTATGTCTACTAAATTTTTTTGCCATTGATAGGAAATCACTTGATTTGAATTTACTCCTAAATTAATGGTTTCAGCACCTGGACAAATCGATTTTGTGCCTCCTTGCGTGAGTTTAAGGGTTGGTGAAATGGATTCTATTACTGGAGCGGCAACCCTTTCAGATGCACAACCCATCGACTTAAACTTCATGTCATAGAAATAATAATATCCTGAGTAAATCACCGAACCTTGGTAAAGCGCCCCCGTCAAGCTGATGATATTATCAGGCGAATTATAGGGAAATCCAATGTTTGTCGGTGCATTGGCTAAATCTGTTTTTGTTCGATTACTGCGATAGATGCTTGCTCCATTTCTACATACCTGTGTAATGGAGTATTTCCCGGCTTTTGGAAATTCAAGATTTAAATTGACTACCACTCCTTGGTCGGATGCATCATCTGTAATTTGGTTAGGAGGTGCAACAATGTTTTGTTGACTGCGCGTAGCGGCAATTGTACTAGATGAAAATGAAACCAATTCTCCGGTGTTCATATCAGTTACATAAAAATCGATGGTTCCTGAGGTACCAATGTACACTCGAGCAGACTCCAAAACCATTGGCGCTTTCACTTCATAAATTGGTTGAGGTCCAAAATTTGAATAATAGGTGCCTGTTCCAAATTCATATTTTGTTTTTGGACCTAAACTTTGTGATACACCACCTTGACCCGCAAAATAGGATTTTCCTTTTGGAAGTGAGATGCTATTTCCGGTTCCCAACAGTAAATTATTTGCATCAAACCAAAATGAATTATTGGAAGAGGTGAAGGCAATGGTTGTCCCTGATGAACAACTTAATCCAGAAACCGTTGGATTTCCAAGTGGACTGATGGTCTGACTACTTGAAAGGGTATTATTGACTTCAATTTGGTCACTTGAGGAGATTAAAGCAATGTCATACCGGTAATTTTTGTTATTTTGAAACGTAACATCTGTTTGAAATCCGATATTTTTAACCTCATTGATTTGTAAGGTATCGAGTGTTTTGGTATAGGATTTTTTGAAGGTTCCTTCTTCATAAATGGAAAGTTTTACATCAAACTTGCCAAAAGATTTTGCACCTGCATTTCGGATGGTTGCATAAAATAAGTTATCGGATCCTGCACAAAAAGAGCCACCTGATTGCACCAATTTTTCAACACCTATGTCATAAGAAGGTTCCGTAATGGTTAGGGCATAATCCTTTATTTCTCCATTTGTTGGACTTACACAAGCGTTTGCAACTGTTTGATCAGCAGCAATCAGTCGCAGATGGTAATTGTTTAGCGTGCTAACTGTGTTCGGTATAGATTGCGAAAAACTTAAACTTGAATTGCTGAAAGCAGTTGATTTTTGAATCCACTCATTGGAATCGTCAAAATCACCATCCTGGTTCCAATCGACAAACACATTTAAAATACCATTCGTGAGTGTGCTGAATTCTACATTAAAAACAGCTTTGCTTCCATTCTCTGCCGTATAATTATTGGAAGCATTATTTATTTTGAGCAATTTGACATATGTATTTTTGCTTGAAATTGGGTTGCAAACAACTTTTCCATTTATTCCAGAAACGATTAAGCTGTAATCTTGGGCGGCATAAGTAAGTGTTCCTTTATGGGTAATTAGAATGTCATACGTTTTACCTGGTATCGCATTTGCAACAATGATTTTTTCAACATTGTCTCTGAAATTGTCGCCAGTAATTGCTAATTTTTCAGGATTTGCAGGATCCAAAATAAAAGGTAAATATTGATTGGCTTCATCTTTTACTCGAAGATCTAAGTCATTTACGAGTCGAGGTGTTCTGTCGTTTAAAACGGAACCTTGTGCCTTTCCCTCTGGATCTGTCCAAGTAATTGTTACCACAAGCGGTCCTTTTCCTGAGGCAATAACAGACACCTTATTGCTTTCTCCATTTTTCAAGGTTAATTCACTAACAGCATGATTAAGGTCTTTATTCAACAAGATGCTTCCTGCTTTTTCCATGTCTAAAACACCCCATCCTGTTTTATAATCTGGACCTACTTCACCAATATCTGTGGCAGTATGAATGGCGAGTCCTTTTAAGGTAGCAGATCTCATAATCGCTCCCTTGTTTTGCTGGGCATATAATTGTTGTAATAAAAACAGAGAACCTGCTACTTGTGGTGAGGCCATAGAAGTTCCTGAATTGTACTCATATAAATTGGTGACCGTTGCAGTAGTCGAATTGGTGGTGGAATAAATATTGGATCCAATGCCCATGATGTCTGGCTTAATTCTTCCGTCATCGGTAGGTCCCCATGCAGAGTAACTCGAAAGGCTAAATGCCGATGGTCGAGAAGGAAGAGTTAAGGACGACTCAAGTGCTCCAACAGTTAAAATATTTTTGGCATTTGCGTTTGTGGAAATGATATCATATCCATTATTTCTGGAACGGGGGATTGAATCTAAGGTTGAGGTATTTCGGATGTAATATTTTTGAAAATAATTTTTATTAGTGGCGCTGGTATCAGGTCCATTTTCCGAACGCGAATTTCCTGCAGATTTAACTACTAAATATTTCGGGGCATTGTAGGCAATTTGATCCAATTGTCGTGTATTGTCATCATATGCACCAAATTTATAATCTTCCGTTTTTGAGGCAGGGTCATATCCCCACCAGGCCCATTTGGATCGATTTTCATCGTATACCCAACCTGCTTGAATGCCGTATGAGTGATTGGAGACGTATAATCCATCGTTTTTGGATGCATCTGCAATTTCGGAGGCATCATTGTCAAAATCCCAGTATTTTAAATCTGCTTCAGAAGACATACCGATGACACTTGTGTTTTTCCCAGCAGCAATCATAATTCCAGCTACGTGGGTAGAATGACTACTCAACGTACTCGATTGTCCACTTTGTTTGGTGGTTCTACCAATTAATTCGACATGATTGTCAAGCACAGCGCCACCATCCCACATTCCCAATTTACCTTTTAAAAGATCTGATTTACCGGTAAGTTCCAAACCCAATGAGCCATTTTTGTACAATGAATTGGTTTTGGTCATTTTGCCCGCTTGTGTGGTGGAATGCGTAATGAGGTAAAGCGGTTCTCCTCCTGATGTAATAGATTGAAACCTTAAATGTTTCCCTTTTCCAAGAGAGTCAGTTAATTTATATCCTAATTTTTTGGCAATTTTAAGATGTTGTTGAAAGCTAGAATCCGCCGAAATAGCGATACGGTCGAGGTTTTTTTGATGCCATTTCGACTTATCAATCTTGTTGGATATACCTTGGCCATTTACAGCGCCCAAACAGCACAACTTCAATCCAAGCAATAAGAATAAAAATCTATTATTCATTGAAATATCATATAACTCGTCTCTCGTCTATCGTCTCTCGTTTCTAATTTACAATTTACAATTTACAATTCATAATTGACTTCGAAATGTCAAACGATGAATCGGACTAAAGCCATTTTTAACAATCCCTAACTTATGCTGAAGCGTTGGATAGCCGGCATTTCGCTCCCAACCATAGCCAGGATAGGTTTTTGAAAAGTTTTCCATTAATTCATCTCGATAGGTTTTTGCCAAAATGGAGGCGGCTGCAATGGAAAAAAACTTAGAATCGCCTTTTACTATACAGGTGTGTGGGATTAATGGGTAGCTGATGAACTTATTTCCGTCGACCAAAAGATGCTCAGGTTGAATCGTCAATTGGTCAACGGCCAGGTGCATGGCTTTCATGCTGGCTTTATAAATATTAATTTGATCTATTGTTTGCGCATCTATTTCAGCTATGGAAAAGGCTAATGCTTCACGTTCGATGTCGAGTTTGATTTCGGCCCGTCGACGGGCCGAAACTTGTTTAGAATCATTCAAAAAAGGATGGAAGTAATCCTTGGGCAAAATAACAGCGGCAGCAACGACAGGTCCGGCCAAACAACCTCTACCCACTTCATCCAATCCGGCTTCAATCGCATGTTCAGAAAAATAGGCTTTCAGCCTTGGTTTCTCCATGTATTTATCGATTAAATAAGAGTCTTTTTCCTAGATTCCCCTCAATGATTTTACCCTCAGAATAGACCAATTGTCCAGAAACAAAGGTTTTTTCAATACTTGCAGAAAAGTCGTGTCCCTCCAAAGGCGACCAGCCACAATGGTACAATATATTTCCTTTATTGACGTTATATGTTTTATGAAGGTCAACGATTGCTAAATCGGCCCAGTAACCTTCTCGAATATAGCCTCTGTCGGCAATTTGAAAGATATCAGCCACTGAATGTGCTGTTTTTTGTGCGATTAATTCCAACGAAAATTCTCCTTGTTTTGCCAAATCAAACAACATCAACATCGGGTGTTGTACCAATGGTAAACCAGCTGGAGATTTCCAATATCCTTGTTGTTTTTCTTCCCAAGTATGAGGTGCATGGTCAGTTGCAATCACATCGATAGCACCTGTACGTACCGCATTGCGAATTGCTTTTTTGTGTCGTGCTTCTTTAATAGCAGGATTACATTTGATCAAGTTTCCTTTTGTGTCATAATCTGAAGCGTCAAACCAAAGGTGGTGTACACATGCCTCAGAAGTAATCCGTTTGTCTTTTGATGCCAGGTCCTTATTGAAAAGTGCTAATTCTTCTTCCGTAGAAATGTGTAATATGTGCAGTTTAGTATTCCACTTTTTGGCCAATTCAACTGCCATGGAAGAAGAAATATAGCATGCTTCCTCGTTTCGAATGATGGGATGAAGACTTGCTGGTGCATTTTCGCCGTATTGCTCTTTGAATTTCTCCAATCTTGTTCGTACAGTCTGCTCGTCTTCGCAATGTGTCGCAATTAAAATATCGGCTTCTCTGAAAAATTTATCTAATACCTCCTCTTTGTCAACCAACATGTTGCCTGTGGAAGAACCCATGAAAATTTTCAATCCACAAACATTTTGTTTGTTGGTTTTCATGACCTCTTCAAAATTTTCATTGGAAGCCCCCATGAAAAATGAGTAATTGGCTATGGATGTTTTGGAGGCAATCTGGTACTTATCTGCCAATAAATCTTGTGTTAATGCATTGGGAACCGTGTTGGGCATCTCCATGAAACTTGTCACCCCACCGGCTACTGCCGCGCGCGATTCACTTCCAATAAATGCTTTATGCGTTAAACCTGGTTCTCTAAAATGAACTTGATCATCGATCATTCCAGGAAATATATGTTTTCCAGATAAGTCAAATACCTGATCTCCTGCTTTTGGACTAATTTGAGATGCAATTTTTTCGATTCGCCCATTCTCGATACGAATATCTGCTACAATTGTTTTCCCTTCATTAACTACCTGCCCATTGGCTAATACATAATTCATTTTACTCGGTTTTAATTTCTGTAATGACAAATTCAGTTCTTCTATTTTGTTGGTGCATTTCTTCAGAACAATTCACTCCGTCTGCACATTCGTTGATTAATTGACTCTCACCATATCCCTTAGCTTTCAATCGCTTGGCATCAATACCCTTTGAAATTATATAGTTCACAGCAGATTCTGCCCTTCGTTGAGATAATTTTAAATTATAACCAGTACTTGCACGAGCATCTGTGTGAGAACCTAATTCGATATTTACATATTCATTGTCTTTTAAGAACAACACTATTTTATCCAATTCTTCGGCAGCATCTGGTCGAATGTCTGCCTTATCTAAATCGTAATAAATGGTATTTACCTGATATAATTGCGTAATCTCTTTACCTACCTCAGGTTTATCCATGGCAATGGCGAGGGTAAAAGTGGTGTCGGTTATTTCCTTTTTTAACAAAATTGGGGGAATCGCACGACCTTCCATCGAGAAGTTTTCTCTTTTGGTTAAATATTCATCTTTTTCACCCAACAATTCAATTTCATCATTTTCTGCTAAATCAATGGTTGGTACATTCCCAAATTTATCAGAAGTTGCTGTCCCAAGCGTTTCTCCATTTTTTCGGATGCGGTATTTAACATTGGGCAGGCCTTTGCCATTCATGTCCACAAATTGTGGTTTTAAATAATATCGAACGATTTTTTCCGCTTGTTTTTCAGGATCTTTAAGCACTTCGCTGCTCCACCATCTATCTTCAATTCCTTTCCCAGTAAAATAGTAAATATCATCATCCCCTCTCCCCCCTGCTCGATTGGAGCTAAAATAACCATGATTTTCATCGGTTAAGATAAGTCCAAAATCGTCTGAAATACTATTGATGGGTTGTCCTAAATGCTCTACTTCAATTTCGTTCCCATTTCTGCTGGCAACAAAAAGATCTAAACCGCCTAATCCAGCATGCCCATTGGATGAAAAATATAATTTTCCATCTTCTGAAACAAAAGGAAATAGTTCATCACCTGCTGTGTTGATGGCTGCACCCATGTTGATGGCACGACCAAATCGACCAGAATTGTCCATATTCACCCGATACAAATCCAAACCACCTTTGCCTCCGCGACGGTTGGACGCAAAATAAAGCGTTTTTCCATCTGCGGAAAAAGCAGGACTTCCATCCCATGCGAGCGAGTCAGAGATACCGAGGTAATCTGGGTTAGACCATTGTCCATTTTCTTTTCGAGAAATATATAAATCTACATCCGGACTCATATCTTTTTTGCCGGTATTTCCTCTTGCAAAAACCATTACAGTTCCATCTTTTGAAAAAGCAGGTGTGCCTTCATTGGCATTGGATTGAAAGACAGCATTAGAGAAAAGGTCAATGCTCGCAATGGCCGAAGGTGTTTTAAGTTTGGCGCGGTAGAGTCCAACCATCGGCAACCCATTATTTTTGTACACTTCTGATTTTTTGGTTCCAGAGATAATTAAATCACCATCTAAGATGCGTGGTGCAAATTCTGCACCTGAACTATTTCCTTCAATATTTTCTACTTCAACAGGTGTTTTTTTGTTCGCTAAAGCTGCAATTTCATCCAATTGTTCCAATTCGATCTCTGCTCGCGTTCGAATATTTTTAACTGGTTTGGATGCGATAAATGCTTGCAATTGATTCTTTTCTTCCTCATAATTCCCATTGGCCTTAGCAGCATAGGCTAGTCGATAGGAAATAAGTTTGTCGGAATTTCCAGCAAGTTTTGATTTTTGATAAAAAGGTGCTGAAAACTGTATTCGGTTGGAAAGTCGATATGATTCAGCAATTAAAAAATTAGTCATTAAAGGCTCATATCCTTTTTCCGCTAAAGGTTTAAGTAGTTGAATGGCTAATTCGTATTCGCCCTTTTCAAAGTGCGACTGACCCTTTTTGTATACCTGTTCCACGCCATTACAAGAAATAAGCAATAGGAAACAAACAACAAGAAAAATACTATTTTTTAAATAAGTGGCCATAGGGCTAATGAGCTATATAAATTCAAATTTAATGATTTGTTACAAGCTATCCTCAATTATTTAACGTACCTTTGCATAATATTTGTTAAATAGCGAAAAGTCAAGTACTTAACGCACAATACAGCAGGGATGTTGCATACATTATGAGAAAAAGAATTCAGTCGAACGAGAATCCTCGTTCAGAAAAACCCCAAAGATTTTCAGGAGAAAGAAGAGAGTTTAAACCTCGTTTTGAGAATAGAGACAATTCGAGAGACGAGAGACGAGAAACGAGAGACAATTCAAGAGACGAGAGACGAGAAACAAGAGACGAGAGGGGATCAAGAGGTGAACGACGAGAGTTTAAACCGAGATTCAATTCGGAAAGAGGAGAGAAAAGGGAATATAAGCCACGATTCAATTCGGAAAATAGAGGTGATTCTAGAAACGAGAGACGAGAAACGAGAATAGAGAATAGAAACGAGAGACGAGAGACGAGAGATGAGAGGGGGCCAAGGGATGCAAACCGTGAGGGGAAGCCGAAATTTGAAAAAAGAGATGCTGCAGCGCATTTTGAG
>JBEGQV010000111.1:0-4281 GCA_041180785.1 Bacteroidota bacterium
AAAAAAGAGGTCATCTTACGATAACCTCTTTTGGGTGGATGATGGGATTCGAACCCACGACCCTCGGAACCACAAACCGATATTCTAACCAACTGAACTACAACCACCATTTGGGATTGCAAAAATAAGCAAAAGCTCCGTTTTTGCAAATCCAATTTCGATATTTCTCTGAAAAATATCTATTTTTTATGCTTGAGCAGCTAAATAACGCTTCTCTGCTGCAGCCCAATCAATCACATTCCAGAAAGAATCGATGTAATCAGGACGCTTGTTTTGGAACTTCAAATAATAAGCATGCTCCCAAACATCTAAACCAATCACAGGAAAGCCTTTAACATCCGCAACATCCATTAATGGGTTATCTTGGTTTGGCGTAGAAGAAATAGCAATTGAACCATCTTTTTGCGCCACTAACCATGCCCAACCTGATCCGAAACGACCAATTCCTGCTTTCTTGAACTCATCTTTGAACGCATCAAAACTTCCAAACTTCGCTTCAATTGCCTTCGCAAGCGTACCTACTGGAGCACCTCCGCCATTTGGTGATAAAATATTCCAAAATAAATCGTGATTGAAGTGTCCACCTCCATTATTACGTACAGCTGGACTCAATTTACTGATGTTTGCAAATAATTCCTCCAACGATTTGCCTTCTAATTCAGTTCCTGCCACAGCAGCATTCAAATTAGTAACATACGCGTTGTGGTGACGATCATGGTGAATTTCCATCGTCAATGCATCAAAATGCGGCTCAAGCGCATTGTTTGCATAGGGTAAAGGGGATAGGGTGAATGACATATGTGTTATGTGTTATGTGTTATGAATTGTGAATTATGAATTAGAGTCAAAACAAATATTCTAGTTAAAAAGTTCAAATTTTTCTTCCTTATTAAACTCCCCTCCTTTGCTCGGTGGCTGAGGCTCTCGAAGCCACAACTACCGCAACCTCGAAAAAAACTCTTTTAACAATTGTTCCGACTCATTCGCTAAAATACCGGGCACGACCTGGGTTTTTGGATGAATCAGCGACCGACCGTGTTTTTCAAATCCACGTTTCTCCTCTGCGGCACCATAGACAATTCTTCCAATTTGCGACCAATACAAGGCTCCAGCGCACATCACGCAAGGCTCTAAAGTCACATATAGCGTACAATTTTTTAAATACTTTGCTCCAAGTGTTTGAGCGGCAGAGGTGATGGCAATCATTTCAGCATGTGCCGTTACATCAGTTAACTTCTCTGTTTGGTTGTATGCTTTGGCAATGACCTGACCATTGGCCACAATCACAGCACCAACGGGTATTTCGTCTTCTTCCAAGGCCTGCTCTGCTTGTCGCAAGGCTAAACCCATGTAATAAGCATCTTCATCCCAAATCATAAAATAGATGATTTAATCACCTTATTACGCAAATAAAAATCGAGAATGACAATGGCAGCCATGGCTTCTACAATAGGAACTGCACGTGGCACCACGCAAGGATCATGTCGACCCTTACCAGACACCACCACCTTTTCTCCTTTTTCGTTCAAGCTATATTGGTCTTGCATAATGGTTGCCGTTGGCTTGAAAGCAACGCGGAAATAAATTGGCTCACCGTTTGAAATACCCCCTTGAATACCTCCTGAAAAATTAGTCAAGGTTTTTACTTTCCCGTTTTCCTTTACAATTAAATCGTTGTGTTGCGAACCTTTTAATTGCACGCCATCAAATCCGCTACCGTATTCAAATCCTTTAACGGCATTGATGCTAAGCATCGCCTTGCCTAATTCTGCATGTAATTTATCGAAAACAGGTTCACCAAGTCCGGCCGGACAGCCCTCAATAATGGCAGAAATAACGCCACCTACTGAATCTCCTTCCTTTCTAACTTGATCGATGTATTCAAACATTTCCTGTGCTAAACCAGGATCCGGACAACGCACCGCGTTGTTTTCTGTCTCCTGTAAATCTAATTCGGCAAGCTCCTTGTTCAATTTTAATGGACCCACTTGCGAAACATAGGCCTGAATTTTTACACCTATTTGCTGAAGTACAAGTTTGGCGAGAGCACCTGCAGCTACACGGGCAACTGTTTCTCTGGCAGAACTTCTACCACCACCTCGGTAATCGCGAATACCATATTTTTCAAAATAGGTATAATCGGCATGAGAAGGTCTGAACTGGTCGGCAATATGTGAATAATCTTTCGAACGCTGATCTCCATTCCAAACCAACATAGCGATGGGCGTGCCCGTACTTTTCCCCTCAAAAACACCTGATACAATTTCCACTGAATCCGCCTCTTTGCGTTGGGTAGTGATGCGCGATTGTCCCGGTTTCCGACGATCTAATTCAGACTGGATAAATTCCATATCGATTTCGATGCCAGCCGGACACCCTTGCACAACAACCCCCACAGCCGCGCCATGTGACTCACCAAAGGTTGAAATTTGAAATAATTTTCCGTACGAACTTCCCATATTATTTTTTTCTGGTACCTATTACAAGGAACACAACTACAATAAACAAACTAATAATAACCAAATTCGCAACACGTTGCCAATTTGACCAAGTATTCCATGTTGTTTGGACACTTGAAATATTTTCGATGCCACGATACACTTCTGACGTTTCATCATGTGTATCAAGTTTAGCATCTTCGGGCTTTCCTTTTATATCTAATACAATTGTAGAAAACAAGGTATCCAATCGAGCTTTCTGCGTATTGAAATAAACCCAGTAAAAATATTTTTTCAATGCAAATTTACCAGGTTGCTTAGGAATTATTTGAATTTTTTGGGAAATATTCCCAAACATTTTATCTCGAAATGGAAAAATTAGCTCTTCTTTGCTCAAAGTGGTAAATCGCAGAAAGTAATCTGACTCTACTTCTGGCTCTTCAATGGCAAATGTATTGCCGTCTCCAATAAAGCTGTAGGTATACGTTAAGGTTTCACGGGTAGAAGCGTTCGACTTGCTGATTTGTTCCTTTAATTCATAATTTCCAATCGGAATTTTAGTAGGAGAAATACCTACAGGCAATTTTTTAGGGACAATTTGAAAAGGGACAGATGCAAATTCCACTGGTGTTTTTTGAACCTCAGAGCCCTTCCGAACAGTTTTCAATAATCGCAAATACAAACTCGGAATTCGAATAATTTGATTGTCTAATGGGTAAAAAGTTGACTGAAAAAATCGGTATTCCTTATATTTAACCCCTTGCCAAATGGTAGAAATGACTTTTTCTTGCTGTAAATCAAAATTCTCTTGCCAACAGTTTGAAGGTTTCAATTTTTGAAGCTGTAACGGAATTTGCAAATCATTTCTGTCGAAAGATAACTCCTCGACATTGTTTTCGGGGATAAATAAGGAGAATTTTAAGGTGAATCCTTGTCCCACGAATGGTCGATAAACATTACTACTGACCAACAAAAAGATCTTATTTTTATTCACCAGCACCTCTTTTGGAACTTCCAAAGCACTTTCTTCCTCCTTTGCCGCCGGCGACTCCAAGGCCTTCACAACTGTCACACTAAATGGGTCCGATTTAACAGATTGTTGATTGATTAGAAACTCCAAGGCAGGAACTTGTATAATACCCGCATTGATGGGTCGATAATGCTGAGAATAGATCACCACATTCACCAATTGATTATTGACCAATTTGCTGGCCTTGCCCCTACTTACACCAATTTTTCTAAAAAAATTAATCTCAGGAAACTGATAGGATGGTGACTCCCCATTGGGCAATTGCTGTTCGGATGAAATGGAAATAACTAAATCTTCTTCGGTACTAATATTTTTGCCCTCAACCTGCAAGCTCGGCTTGCTTTGAGCAAACATCCCCATCTGAATGAAAAATACATTCAAAAAAAGTACTGCCAAAAACTTTTGCAAGCCATTCATCCCTGCAAGATACTAAAATCTAATCTTGTATTGAATTTTTATTATTTATCTAAATATTTTTTTAGGCAAGTCTAAATTTTTATATTTGTCCCATGAAACGCCTACTACACTCACTCTGCTCACTCTGCTCACTTTGCTCACTCTGCTCACTCTGCTCACTTTGCTCACTTTGCTCACTCTGCTCACTACCAACCTTCGCTCAACAAATTGGCCGAATGGAGACCGACCGACCCGACCAAACGGAGTGTCCATTTATGGTTAAAAAAGGCTATTTCCAAGCAGAAATGGGATTCAATAAAAACAGAGAGGAAGGTGAAAATAATTTCAATACGCCCAGTACCTTGTGGAAATATGGCCTTACTAAGGGATTAGAACTAAGGTATGTAACCAATGTTA
>JBEGQV010000112.1:0-11855 GCA_041180785.1 Bacteroidota bacterium
TTTAAAATCTTTCCAAGTCGCCTGTTGTGGTAAAACCTGTGGAGTCAATTCAGACCGAAGTCCTAAAACGGTTCCTTGCATGTCTACATATTGGGTTTCTCCATACAACACATCGGGTTGCTCATCTAGGTCTTTCAGAATTTTTTCTAAGGTTTGGTCACTGGCAAAACAATCTCCTGCATTCATAAAGATCAGGTAGTCGCCCGTGGAGGCCTTGATACCTTTGTTCATGGCATCGTAAATCCCTTGATCTTTTTCAGAAATAATGGTGTGAAAGTAATTTTTGTACCTTGAAACAATGTCCATCGTTTGGTCTGTCGACCCGCCATCTACCAAGATATATTCAATTTGTTCAAGTCCTTTTTGCGAAATCACGCGCTGAATGGTCCGCTCAAGGTACAATTCAGCTTGGTAGGTAATCGTGATGATGCTTAATTTTTTAGACATGTTCCAAACAATCTTGGTAAAAGGTCAAATGTTTTTTTACAATGACTTCTTCGGTATAATTTTTCAATACTTTTTGTCGCGCGCTTTCACCAAAAACTTCCGATTTTTCTAACACAACTAGCATGCCTTCCGCGAAATCTGCTACTTCAAATGCTTTGGCCACATAACCATTTTCCTGGTGATCAATCATTTCAGGTATTCCTCCCACTTCAAATCCCACACAAGCGGTTCCACAGGCCATAGCTTCCATGATGGTATTGGGTAAATTTTCTTCTAGCGAAGTGGTTACATAGGCATCAGATGCTTGGTAAATGCTTGCCATTTTTTCAGGGGAATCAACGTGTCCAAAATAAGTAATGGCTTGTGAAAGGCCTTCAAAAGGCGTTTTGTCAACAACATTTCCAATGATTCCAATCTGAAAAGAAGTCTTGTTTTCTAAAAGTTGGACAGCTTCAATGAATTGTTTAAATCCTTTTTTGGGAGCATTAGGTCGAACGGCCACAAAAAGAATGAGAGGTATGTTTTCGGACAAGCCAAGCGTTCGCTTGGCATCCTTTTTGTGCTTCGGCACAAAAATTTGTTCCGTATCTAAGGTATTTGGAATGGCTGCCAAGTGGTGATGCTGCAGGATGCTACTTTTTTTCGCACGCATGAGCAACCACTGCGAACAAGTGATGGCAGACAGGTTTTTTTGCTTAAAAGCTTTGATTTTCTTCTCCCAGAGCCGATTTGATAAGTCGTTTTTAGCAGGATGTTTCATGAATTCCTTACAGAATCCACATTTCGATTGGTAATTTTCGCAGGTGCCGCTGTGGTGACAGCCTCCCGTAAAGGCCCACATGTCGTGCAGTGTCCATACCACTGGTTTACCCAATGTACAAAGTTGGGCGATGTTTTGCATCGACAAAAATCCAAAATTTGTAAAGTGCAAATGGATGATGTCAACTTTTTGTATAACGGGATGTGTACTTATATTTTTTCCGAAAAGTCCTGGATTGTACAAAAATCGGATGGCTTTATTTTTCTCATAAGGCAAAAAATAGAGTCGCTCTGCCACAAAGCGAAGAAAATTAAAAAGTTTGTCCAAGATATTAGTTGTCAACAATTCCACATCCGGATTAGCTGATCCCTCCTGAACCAAATGATGCACTTCCAGTCCCTGATTCCTCAATGCCTTCACCAACCTGTTGCATGCAATCGCCGCTCCACCATTTGACTGGTGAAAAGAAAGCATCGCTATTTTAGGTCCCTTGTTCAATTACTTCTTACTTCTTACTTCTTCCTTATGTTACTCACAATCTCAATCGCATGTTTATTTTCCATGACCCCAAAGCCATTTCCTTTTAAAATTTCTTCATACGATTTGGTATGCAGTTCCGTAAAACCATCTGAGAATTCAATTTCTTCTCCTTCGATTTGTAGGGTGCGGTAAGTTCTTTTTCCTTGTAAACGAACTGCTTCTGGAATTTCATTGTAATCGATACTTAGCGACCAGCTCACATGAGCTCTTTCTAATTTCAAAGTTCCTTTGGCGGTTTCAGAAGTAATGGATTCAACCATGTTTTCCTTGACATTGCCAAAGATCCAGGTGAGCATGTCAAAAAAATGTACACCAATATTGGTCGCAATTCCCCCTGATTTTTCTAAAACGCCCTTCCAACTTCTATGATACCATTTACCTCTAGAAGTGATGTAATTGAGTTTGATGTCGTATATTTTGTCTTTTGGTCCCGCTGCGATTTTTTCTTTAAGCGCAATTATACTTGGATGCAAGCGCAATTGAAGAATCGAATAAACATGTTTGCCAGTTTCTTGTTCTATTTCTGCAATGGCATCTAGGTTCCAAGGATTAAGTACTAAAGGTTTTTCGCAAATCACATCACAACCACTTTTTAAGGCAAAGCGGATGTGGGCATCGTGTAAATAATTCGGTGAACAAATCGCAATGTAGTCGATGGGATTTCCCTCTCTTCGTAATTTATCAATGTGACGGTCAAAACGTTCAAATTCGGTGAAAAAATCAGCATTTGGAAAGTGGCTATCCATGATACCCACCCCATCATAGGGATCGAATGCTGCAACTAATTCGTTGCCGGTATCTTTGATGGCTTTCATGTGTCGGGGTGCAATATAACCTGCAGCCCCAATTAAGGCGAATTTTTTCATTTTACTCGTTTGACTAAATTGTTTTCAAGTTGATAGACCTGGTTGGATTCCGGACAAGTGGCAAATCCTTCTTGATTAAAAATAAGTTTGTGTCCATATTCACTGATCCATCCGGTTTGTCGGGCTGGATTTCCGATGACCAATGCAAACGGTTTTACTTCTTTGGTTACTACGGCACCTGCCCCTATGAAGGCATATTCTCCGATGTCGTTGCCACAAACAATAGTGGCATTGGCACCAATGCTAGCCCCTCTACCTACTTTTGTTTGCAGATATTGGTCTCTACGGTTGATGGCAGAACGTGGATTGATTACATTGGTAAAAACCATGGAGGGTCCCAAAAAGACATCATCATCACAAATTACCCCCGAATAGATGGAGACATTATTTTGTACTTTCACATTGTTGCCAAGTATTACGCCAGGTGAAACCACTACATTTTGTCCAATGTTGCAATTGTTTCCAATAACTGCATTCGGCATAATATGAGAAAAGTGCCAAATTTTGGTTCCTTCACCGATGGTACAGCCCTCGTCCACAACGGCTGTGGTGTGTATGCTTACCTTATTTGTTTCTGAAGAATTCAAGGATCTGTTCGGTTATGTAGGTTAATTCTGCTTCTTCCATTTCTGTATGGATAGGCAAAGAAAGGACTTCCCTGCAAAGTTGTTTACTTTTCTCCAAATTACCAACCACTCGACCAATGGCCTTGAAGGCATTTTGTTCATCCAACGGCATTGGATAATAAATCATGCTTGGTATCCCCTTGGTCTCTAAATATTTTTTTAATTCATCTCGCTCACTCTTCTCACTCTTCTCACTCTTCTCACTCTTCTCACTCTGCCCACTACACACTTTGATCGTATACTGATGAAACACATGGGTCGAATTCGGGTTTCTGAACGGAATACGGATGGCTGGAATTTGGCTTAATTTTTCGTCATAAAAAGCGGCAGCTTGTTGTCGCCGTTGATTAAAATCAGTTAATTCTTTTAGCTTCACACGTAAAATAGCTGCTTGCAATTCATCTAAACGAGAATTGACCCCAATGATTTCGTGGTAATATTGTTTGGCTTGTCCGTGATTGGCAATCATGCGTAATTTTTCGGCCAGTTCCGGATTTCGTGAAAAGATTGCTCCTCCGTCTCCAAAGCAACCTAAATTTTTGGAGGGGAAAAAGGAGGTTGTACCAATGGTTCCCATACAGCCAGCAAAATCAGATTTGCCATTGGCAAATCTGTATACAGCACCAATAGCTTGGGCAGTATCTTCTACGACATATAAGTTGTTTTCTTGGGCAAACTTCAGGATGGGTTCCATGTCAGCACATTGTCCGAATAAATGTACCGGAACAATTGCCTTGGTTTTGGGTCCCACGGCAGGAAGAATATTTTCTAACGTGATGTTGAAGGTTTGTGGGTCAACATCGACCATCACAGGGGTAAGTCCCAACAACCCAATGACCTCTGCGGTAGCTGCATAGGTAAAGGCCGGAACGATTACCTCGTCGCCCGGTTGCAAGCCTAAGGCCATGAAGGCTATTTGCAGGGCATCTGTACCGTTGGCACAGGCAATTACATTTGCGTTGTTTAGGTAGGCGGAAAGTTCCTGTTGAAAGGCAGTAAAATTCGGACCTTTAATGAAACGCGTATGGGCAAGGGTGTCGGCAATCGCAAGATCGATGTCCGTTTTTAAACGGGCATATTGCTTTTTGAGGTCCACCATTTGTAAAGGTAATTGCATGGTATTAAAAATTTTCTTCTTGTCTTGCTTCTTTTAAGGCTTGTAAATAGCCCTTTCCAAATTTCAAATCAGGTTCCATGTAATTTCCTTCCGCCCATTCGTTCCAAGAACGTAGGAAAATTACTTGGTGTTCGGGACTTTTCTGTTTGACCAGTTGCAAAACTTCTTTTACATGTTTTTTAAATTTTTCAGGCGTACTGTTGTGTAAAATATGTCCTTTTCTGCCTGATCTTGGTGAGTGGTCCCAATTGGGAAAGATGCTTGGATAGACATTTTCTTGGGCATCTTCTTTGCCCAAGAAAAATTTGGCAGCTTTTGCATAGTCAACCACTTGTCCCTTGTTCAATAATAATTTCCCTATTTTGGATTGTAGCGCAGTGAAAAAACTATTTTCTTTTTTGAAAATATGGAACATTCTTGCGGTGTTCACTGCATCAAATCCCATGTTGGTAAAGGCGTCAATATCCTTCACATCGTAGGCATTGGCCACAAAATGTATGCCTTTTAATCGATTTTCCTTTGCCAATTGTTGCCAGGTTTCGAACAAGACTTGAAGGTCTGGAATTCGGTAGGGAGAATGAATGTAAAAAACGGGTTTTTCATCAATTCGGATATATCTTTTGTCTAGAAAAGCTGGTAAGAGGCAATTAAAGTGCAAGACATAATCCGCTTTTCCTGGGTACAACTGTTCAATAAGCATTTTAGAAGTGCCTTCTAAATTAAACTGCTTGTCTTCCCAGCTATGGTTCGCCCAACCAAGACAAAATGGAAAATCCGGTTCTCCCGATTTCAGTACCTCATTGAATGGCAATTCCAATAATCTTTTTCCGTGTCCAAACCAATAATGCCAATAACAAAACCCATCAATTCCGTACTCTTTTGCCATTTTTGCTTGCGCAATTCGTGATGCTGGCAAACGTAAATCATAATAGCCTAAATCAGCCGGCACACGTGGTTGGTAGTGTCCCCGAAACAAAGGCTTGGCTTTGCCCACATTGGTCCATTCCGTAAATCCTTCTCCCCACCATTCGTTGTTTTCTTGAATGGGATGAAATTGAGGCAAGTAAAAGGCAATGATTTGGGACATTTTTTGGGTTATGGGATATGGGTTATGAGTTATGGTTCCTGAGTTTGTCGAGTATATTTTTAAGGTCTTGTGGTGTTTCTAGGTGTTGGTAGATGGCCTGGATATTTTTTTTGATATCATCAATGGAATAATCTAACAAATTAACGTGTAAGAGAGCTTCAATTAATTCATCTGAGAATCGGTATTTGATGATTTTGGCTGGATTTCCGCCTACGATGGCATAGGGTGGCACGTCTTTGGTGACCACAGCACCAGCAGCAACAATGGCGCCTTTACCGATCTTAACACCACTTAGAATAAGTGCATTAGTGCCAATCCACACTTCATCTTCCACGATAATGGGTCCTTTGCTTGTTGCATCTATCGGGTTGTAGGCCACAAATCTTGACCACAAGGGGTAGGTGGTAAGTGTTTGGGTTTGATGGTTGTTTCCCAGAATAAACCAAGCGCCAGGGGCAATGGACACAAAGTTTCCAATGTGTAATTTCTCTTTTTCTTGGACGTATAAACTTTGAACCAATAGTTCTCCGTAACTATATTTTCCGACCGTCACGTTTTCCATCGGGAAAGGTCGATCACCCGCCACGGTATAATTGTGTGGATTTCGCTTTCTCCAATTTTTTTTAAACGAGCTTTTATCCATTTGTCGGATAAACTCACGAATGACAGGGATTTTTAATAGAAACTTTTTCAAAATAAATCTTTACAATCCTAGATTTTCACGAATATACTTGATATTTAAAAGATTTCGAAGGATTCCGTTTTTAGAAAAGATTTTTTCATTTAATTCCGGTTCTGGACAAATGATCTTTAACAATACTAAAAAAGTAACAACAGCTAAAAATCCATTTACAAAAATGGAAATGATAGGGTGAAAATCTACCTGTAAATAATGTACAAGAAGTAATTGAATACCTAAAATTAGGACAATTTTTAAGGATTTGTACGAAAAAGGATTGAGATTAAATTTGATTTTTAATAAAACAAATTTTAATAGGTTAAACAGTGTTACCGAACATAAAATGCTTGCGGATGTTCCGATGATGCCAAATGATTTTGTTAAATAAAAACTTAGAAAAACATTTAGGATAGCTGAAATAATTACGAAATATAAATTGTAGTGATAAATTTTTGAATAACTGATTGCATGTGTATTGAGGCTTGTGACCATATCAATTAGCTTGGCAGCGCCTAACAGGTAAAATATAGTAAGGCCATCTTGAAAAAGTGATGCATGTCCTGATAGCTCCCCTAAATTGGGGAATACACTTAAAATCGTTGTAAACAAAAAGATTCCAGCTAGGAACAAGGTATCTGAAACTTTTTTTAATAATTGATTGAGTTCAGTGATTTCATCGTTCGCAAAGTGCTTGGCAATGATGGGAGCTGAAATCGAAGAAATACCTGCCATTGGAATTTCAATAAAACTGGCGATGAAAAAGATGATGGAATATTTTCCAATGTCGTCCATACTTCCTAAACCAGCCAAGGAGATAATGTCTAATTTATTGGCCAATAAATTGGCTAATCCGGTAAATCCAGAAATGAAGGTAAACGTATAAACACTTTTGGGGATGTTTTTCCAAGTAATCTTCGTTGAAAAAAAGTGTTGGAAAGCGTTTAATTTCTTAACATAAAAAAGGAGTGCCACAAAAGCAATGACATAATAGCTATTGATGATAATAGGAATAAAAGTGGGTGATAGGTAGGATAAATAGACGCCTACAATCATCACGGGAAACACGAATTTGATCCCAAGGTTTAGGATTAAATTGGGAACTACCGTTCGCTGATAATTAGCCGATAAGTTGGTCAACAGCGCAATAAAGGCTAAACATACACCTCCTATTAAAATACTTACCAAATTTTGCTCAAAAAATGAGGTGTCAAAACCAATGGATAGTAAGTAGGTAAAAAGCGCATTTTTGAAAATCAACAAGGTGCCGATGAAAAGAAAAGCACTTGCAATCGTAAAAATACTTGCAAGTTTAAACGATTGAGCGGCACCTAGTATTTTAGAATGGTGATACTTGGTTACTATTGCATTGCAGCTAAATCCAAGCATCGGGCCAGCAAATACAATTAAACTGTTCAAGCCATTGGCATATCCGTATTGGTGCAAGTCGAGCGGGTAAATAAAAAGTACGCTTAAGGCACCAATGATTGAACCAAATGCGCTTAGGATTGAATACTTAATGCTTTGACGAACAACTATTCCCACGATTACAAATGTTTGTTTAGGATGTCAACTAATTGTTTGGCCCGATGCTCCCACAAATGGGCGGCAAAAATTTTGTCTTTTCCTGCTTGTCCAATTTTTTGTGCAATTTGTGGATTTTTTTCTAAATAGATCAGTTTGTCCACCAGGTCGTTAATGGAATCAAACGTGACGACCTCTTCTTCCTTCTTGTAAAATTCTTCTAAGCCCGGTTTATTGTCGGTTACCAAACAGGTTCCTAACCCTGTCGCTTCAAATAATCGGATGTTGCATGCTTTTTCTACCTCATCCCCATGAAAGTTTAGGGTTGCTATGGAACGCGCTAAAATTTGATACATGTCTAATCCCCAGCCACCTTGGTGATTGTGTGATTGCAGGTGATACACCTTTAACAAATTTTTAACATTTTTATTTTGTAGGATTTCTCGTAAAATCGTTCTTGAAAATGGATTATATCCGGTGTCGTAATTTCCTAGATATAGATTGAAGGATAGCGGAGCTTTGGAGAGTTGGTATAAAAAATCCAATCGAGATTGGTGAACGGGTGAAATACTTCCGGAGAAGGTGCAAGTTTCTGTTTTGGTGGTATCGACAAAATCCAACACTCTTTTGTCGAACGCAAAATGTAAAATTTCCGCAGGTGTGCCAACATGTTGAAATTTGTGTTGAATGGATTCCAAACAAGTCAGAATTAAATCATATTTTTTATTTTTCTGGACCAGCGGTTTTACAAATCCATCCCATGCCATGATGAAACATGTAGCAGGGGCCATTGATCGAATGTCGGATTCATCAAATAAATTGGTGTTAACCAAAATGACATTCGGCTGGTAATGTTGAATTTGTTCCCGAAGGATTTCCAACGGATTTTGGAGGCTTTTCTTGGAAAACTCTTTCAGCCATTGTTGTTGTAATTTTTCGTGATTGTACACGATTTCAATGGCTTGGGTATCGGGTAGTTTATCTAACTCAAAGGTTAATGCATCTGAAATGGCAATAAAATGATTGAAGTACAATCGATAGGCCTCTGTATAGTTGCTTGGTTTTTTGGCATCAACTTCTTGATTGATCGAATCGATTAATTTGGGCGGGATGGATGAAATGCGTACAATTTTCAACATACTATAAAACCTTTTTTAATCGCTCTAGTTCTTCTTTTGAATTTTTGTATTCAATGAAATTTTCAGCCAAATGTAAATATTTTTTTGCAGTTTGTTTTTGTCCCATTTTTAAATGAATTCTAGACAATCCTAAATAACTCAATCCGCGAATGTCTTTTGTAAACTTTTCTTCATAGGGGAAAAAAGTTGACTTCAAATAAAATGCTTCTGCTTGTTTAAACTCTTTTTGGTTTTCCAAACGGATGCCTTCCAAGGTGTAATAACAGCCTTGGAAATATTTATTTTTGGCGTTCAGTAATTTTGACAAAAAGGGGATGGCTTCGTCAAAATTTTTACTGAGTGTCAATATTTCTGCACGTTGCAGGGTGTAAATTAAATTATCGGGATAAGTCTTACTTAATTCTGCACTGATGTTTAATCCAGCGGCAGGATTGCCTTCGTATTTATTGTACACATAGGGTAAATAAAAGAGCGCTTCGTTTTTTACGAAAGTGGCTTCTTTGCCAGCTTTTTCTAATTGTTGCAAACCTAATTTTTTATTTCCATCCATAAAAAACCACATGAACGGTTTAATCATCGGGTGAAGTTCAGGATATACGATGCGATAATAATGGTAAATACCTGCTGCATATAAAAATTCCGATTGTCGATCCACGTTCTCTGTGCCAATTTTCAAAAAATGATAGGCTTTTTTGGCATATGACACCGCCTTCATGAAATTGTCGTTATTCGCCTCTTCTGCGGCTAAAAATCCCAAAGAGGCAGAGCAAAAGAAGGCTGCATCCAAATCCTCCTCGTTTTTTTGGTACATGTTTTCCGAAAGGGCAAAACATTTTTCCATCAATTGAATATATAATTTAGATTGAGAAGGATGATCTTTCAAGGGGAAATACTGCCATTCAAGCATCATGCCATGCAATAAATATCCGGCCGGATGGGCCGGATATTTTGCTTTTATCATTGAAAAATGCTGTGCAGATTCCTTGAAATCAAAATTGTACATAGCATCTAATCCTGATTTAATGGTGTTTCGACTCCAAGCATCCTTTAAAACTTGAGCTGACATGGAAAATGAAAGTAAAACAAAAAATAGGACTTTTTTTAGATGCATTTGTCAAGATTATCACAGCAAAAATAAGCTTTTTAAGTGGTTTTTTGGGTATATTGATTATTTTTGTAGCTTAAATAAATGAGATGATACAGTTTGAGCAATTTACGCTAAAAAATGGACTACAAGTAATAGTTCATGAGGACCACAGCACGACTTTAGCCGTGGTGGATGTGATTTACAATGTAGGCTCGCGTGATGAACAATCGCATAAAACAGGTTTTGCTCATTTGTTTGAACATTTAATGTTTGGAGGCTCTGAAAATATTCCAGAATTTGACACCCCTTTGCAACGCGTTGGTGGCGAAAATAATGCATTTACGACCCCTGATTTAACGAATTATTACATTTCATTACCCTATCAAAACATTGAAACAGCCTTTTGGTTGGAATCTGACCGCATGAAGCAGCTTGCTTTTAATCCAAATTCCTTGGAAGTGCAGCGAAAAGTGGTCATTGAGGAATTTAAGCAACGTTATTTGAATCAGCCATATGGTGATGTGTGGTTAAAATGGCGACCGGTGATTTATCAAAAGCATCCCTATCAATGGCCAACGATTGGGGCAGATATTAAGCATATAGAGGAGGCAACCCTAGAGGATGTGAAATCATTTTTTGATACCTATTATCATCCGAAAAATGCTATTTTAGTAGTGGCTGGCAAGGTGAAAGTGGCAGAGGTTAAACAACTATGTGAAAAATGGTTTGAGCCTATTCCAGCCGGAAAAGTGATCGTACGTAATTTACCCAAGGAAGCAGCATTAACGGAAAATACATTTTTAGAAATCAAAGGCGAGGTGCCCTCTAATTGCTTATACATGGCATTCCCGATGCCCGGTAGGTATGAAAGTGGGTATCAAGCGGTTGATTTATTGGCTGATTTATTGGGTCGGGGCGATTCATCCTTTTTATTTTATGACTTGGTGCAGCAAAAGCGATTATTTGATACAATCAATGCCTATGTCACAGGTTCGATGGATCCAGGATTGATGGTGATTCAGGGAACGGTTTGTGCGGGTGTGGATTTTGAAACAGCAAAATCCAATTTATTGGCCTCGATTGATGTGTTTATGGAGAGTGGAATTGAGGAAAGATCCTTGCAAAAAGTGAAAAATCAAGCAGAATCATCTTTGGTCTTTATGGAAGTTGAAGTGTTAAACAAGGCGATGAATCTGGCGATGGCCGCCAATGCCGGTGATCCAAATTGGGTAAACCAAGAGGCTGAGAAAATTAGTCGAGTAAGTATTGAGGAGCTAAAATCTTGGGCAGATAAATTGTTCAAAAAAGGATACCATCATGTACTTTGGTATCAAAAAAATCAATAAATTACTATATGAAAATTCGAGTAGGACAAGGTTATGATGTGCACAAATGGGCAGAAGGTCGCCCTTGTATCTTAGGTGGTATCGAAATTCCATCTGATAAAGGTCCATTAGGACATTCAGATGCCGATGTGGTGTGTCATGTACTTTGTGATGCTCTTTTAGGTGCTGCGAATCTTCGAAACATTGGTTTTCATTTTTCCGATAAAGATCCACAATGGAAAGGGGTAGCCTCTACAAAATTGTTGGAACGAGTAATGGAAATGATTCGAGAAAAAGGATTTGAATTGTCCAATGCGGATGTAACCATTATTTTAGATCAGCCAAAACTAAATGCGCACATTCCTACAATGAAAGAGAATTTGGCTCGAGTAATGCAAGTAGATGTTGAAGATATTTCCATCAAAGCCACCACTTCGGAAGGAATTGGTTTTGTGGGTAGAGGAGAAGGAATTGCTGCGATGGCGGTCGCACTTTTAATTAAGTAAGAAGTAATAAATAAAAAGGAAGAAATAATAAATTAGAAGTTATAAGGCAACGAACCCCGCAGGGGTTCACTTTAAATAGCCCGGGGTGAAACCCCGGGAATATAGGTGGCGAAAACCCACGTGAAAAATGGGGTGAAACCCCGAGAATATAGGGG
>JBEGQV010000113.1:0-11230 GCA_041180785.1 Bacteroidota bacterium
AGTGGGACAATTGATCATGCCCATAACTTTCAACATATTGCGTTGTATTCCCTTCTAAAATATCTGCAATATGTTCTAATTCAAATTTTTCTTCCGTTTGTTGAATGGTTTCTAATACCCAAACGACTTCATCTTCAGCTTTGAAAGAAGGCTTAGGGTGAAGACAATTATCGCAAAAGCCACAATTATCAGCTAGGTGTTCCCCGAAATAGTGTAAAAGTTGCTTTCTTCTACATACACCAATATTTGCATAATCTTCCATTTCGGCCAATAGAATTTTTGCATTTTCTTTTTCTGAAATACCTTTGTTCTTATTGAATTTGTCTAATTTCTCAATATCGTCCTGCGCAAAAAAGAGGATACAGGTTCCATCCAATCCATCTCTACCAGCTCTTCCCGTTTCTTGATAATACCCTTCCAATGATTTAGGAGCATCATAATGAATGACAAATCGGACATCTGGTTTATCAATGCCCATTCCAAAGGCAATAGTGGCAACCATTACATCTACCTCTTCATTTAAAAAGGCTTCCTGGTTATTCATTCGCACTTGCGGATCTAGTCCAGCGTGATAGGGTAATGCATTTACTCCATTAACATGTAATAAATCGGCAACCTCCTCAACTTTCTTTCGACTTAAACAATAAATAATGCCCGCTTTGCCTGTGTGCGATTTAATATATCGGATGAGTTGCTTATCGACCTCATGTTTTGAACGAATTTCATAATATAAATTCTTTCGGTTAAAAGAAGATTTAAAGACTTGCGCCTCTTCTAAACCCAATGTTTTTTGAATATCCTGTTGAACTTTTGGGGTAGCCGTTGCAGTTAATGCGATGATGGGTAATTTGCTGTCAATTTCTTCAATGATAGATTTTATTTTTCGATATTCTGGTCGAAAATCGTGTCCCCATTCAGAAATACAATGTGCCTCATCTATGGCTACGAAAGAAATGTTTGCTTGACGTAAAAAGGATAAGTTTTCTTGTTTATTTAAGGATTCAGGAGCGATGTATAATAATTTTACTTCACCTTTTATCACCTCAGATTTCACTTTGTTAATTTCAGCCTTGCTCAAGGAAGAATTTAGGAATTGTGCATTCACACCAAAAGCCACCATTTGATCCACTTGATTTTTCATCAGTGCAATTAGAGGAGAAATGACGATGGCTGTTCCCGGCATTACAATGGCTGGAAGTTGGTAACATAACGATTTACCAGCACCAGTCGGCATTAAAACAAAACTGTGGTTTCCCTCAATTGTATTTTTTATAATATGCTCTTGCTCACCCCTGAATTGGTCAAATCCAAAAGTTTGCTTCAAATGTTCTTTTAAAACCTCTGTGGTAATCGAATTAGGCATAATTTTTAAACATTGGTTTTCAGTTCATAGTCATTTTTATGCTTTTTCGGTATCTTTGAACCGTAAAACATCTTTAAATTGAAATTAAGCAAAAATATTGAATCCACAGCAAAAAAAATTTTACAAGAAGAAGCGAATGCTATTCTTAAAGTAAAAGATTTAATTGATGCGCAGTTTGTTGCTTGCGTGGAACATTTATTAGCTCAAAAAGGAAGAATTGTTTTTACCGGAATCGGGAAATCGGCCATCATTGCCCAGAAAATTGTCGCAACACTTAATTCGACAGGCACTCCATCCATTTTTATGCATGCGGCGGATGCCATTCATGGCGACTTGGGTATGATACAATCGGAGGATTCAGTTGTTTGTATTTCAAAATCTGGAGATACGCCCGAAATTAAAGTGTTGGTGCCATTAATTAAACGGTTGGGCGTGTCATTAATTGCCATGGTGTCGAATCCGGGCTCATTTTTAGGACAACAAGCAGATTTTATTTTACATGCATTGGCTGAAAGAGAGGCAGATGGACTCAACTTGGCGCCAACAACCTCTACCACCGTAGCACTTGCCTTGGGTGATGCATTAGCGGTTTGTTTGCTGGAGGCAAGGGGATTTTCCTCACAAGATTTTGCAAAATATCATCCAGGTGGAGCTCTGGGAAAGCGATTGTATTTAAAGGTAAGTGATATGTATCCGCATCATGATTTTCCTAAAATCGGACCAAATGCGACCATACAAGAGGCTATTCATGAGATATCTTCCAAGCGATTGGGTGCCACTACCGTGATGGATGGAAACCAGTTGTTGGGGATTATAACAGATGGCGACTTACGTAGAATGTTGGAAAAGTCCACCGATTGGTCACATATGAAATTGTCGGATATGATGAATACGAATCCGAAAACCATTGATGCAGATGCATTTGCAACAGAAGCACTTGCCATCATGCAAGCAAAAAATATCACGCAGCTTGTAGTCCTAGAAAACCACAAAGCCGTTGGATTTGTACATTTACACGATTTATTGAAAGAGGGGATTGTATAGAGTTATGGGTTATGAGTTATGGGTTATGTTTATTACCTCATACGATCAGAACTCCTTACTAACATTTCATCCTTTCTAATCAGGCGATTTGCAATCATGTTTCCTAAAAGTGCAATTACCAAGGCGTAAAATCCAAGGTCATATTTGCCATTTTGTTCAGGAGAAAATAAAGGGATGGTTTCTTTGAAGACGATGTAAAAACCGTAGCCAACTGTACCTGCAATAAGCATTGAATTGATAAGTCCCATCATCATCTGGCGCATTCTGTTTTTATAGTTGAACAAAATACCAATACTCAGGATGGTGGAAGCCCCTAATAATGCAGTCAATAAAAGATGCGAGCTCTCTTTTACTGCTTTTCCGTTTAAAGTTTGTTGCCAATGTTGGATAGTTACAAATACTTCATTTCCGTCGAAATTAGTTTTCGACCAGATGTTTACACCTGTTAGAACAAAAATTTCACAGGCAATGACAATCAGTAAAAATATGGATTGAGGTCTTTGGATCATGTTGTTAATTTTTTTACAAAGCTATTGAAAATCCGGCAATCCTATAGCGCTTCACTTGCAATTTTTGCAGAGGATAGGCTTAAGGGAATTCCGCCACCCGGGTGAACACTTCCTCCAACCCATACCATGTTTGGTATTTTTTTTGAAAAGTTTGGGTGCCTTAAAAAGGCCGAAAATGCATTATTTGAAGCGTTTCCATAAAGGGCACCTCCGGCAGAACTCGTACGATTTTCAATTCGTTGTGGGTCCAAATAATCTTCTTCCTCCAAATAATCTTCGATTGAAACACCAAGAATTCTATTAAGTTTTTGAAGAATAAATTCTTTGGATTTTGCAACATATTCCTCCCAATGTTGTCCAATGTTATGAGGTGTATTAATCAGTATGAACCAATTTTCGCCGCCCTCCGAGGCGTCGGTTTTTTCTACTTTTGAGGAGATGTGAAGGTAAACCGTAGGGTCATGATAGATTGTTTTATCGGTAAAAATGGACTTGAATTCTGCTTGGTAATCTTCACTAAAAAAGATATTATGTACGCCCAATTGGGGAAATTCTTTGTTTATTCCCCAATAAAAAATAATCCCTGAACTAGATTTTTCTTGTTGAAGTAATTTTTCTGGGAGTTTGATGTCCTGGGGTTTGAACAGTTTTCTATACAAGGGGGTGATGTCTGAGTTGCTACCAATAAAATCAAATGCATAATTGCCCTTGCTCGTTCGGATGTCAGAAACAAACCCATTTCGTAGCTGAATTTCTTCAACGGCCTCATTTAAATGAAAATGTATGCCAATTTCTTGTGCAAGTTTTACCAAAGAATTTATTATTTCCACCATGCCCCCTTTGGGGAAGTATGCTCCTAAATGAAATTCTAAATGGGGTATAACCGTTAAGGTAGCTGGCGTTTGGTACGGATCCGAGCCATTGTAGGTGGCATAGCGGTTGAATAATTGAATCGTTTTTGGGTTTTTAAAACGTTTTTTGTGAAAAGAATGCATGGTTGTTGTAATGCCCAACTTGTGAAGGTTAAAGTAACCACGTAATGCATCTTTACTCAACCAGGTGCTCCATTTGTGTAAAGACTTTTCTAAAAATAAGGGCTGAATGATCTCAAATCCGTTTTTAAAATGTTGAAAATACGCCTCAATCGTATTGATGTCTTCACCCAATTGCGTTGCAATTTCTTGAATCGATTTTTTAGGGTCTGCATATGTTTTTAGTTGTGTGCCATCCTCCCAAAAATAATGACAGATCGTATCGAGTTGTTGATAATGAAAATAATCACTCGGATTTTTATCAAATAACTCAAATAATTCATTGACTAAATCTGGTTGGGTGAATAGGGATGGGCCTGCATCAAAACGGTATTTGTTTAATTTGATCTCTGCTAGTTTTCCGCCTGGATATGGATTTTTATCAAATACATGAACCTCATAGCCCTTGTGTGCAGCCCGTAAGGCTAAAGCGATACCTCCAATTCCTGCACCTATGATGCCAATTTTTTTCATAAAGTTTAAAAAAGTTGCAAAATCACAACTTTGCTAAAAAATTGAACGATTAATTTTGACTTATCAACCACTAAAATTAAAACCTAACCAAAATTAAAACCTAACCCTTAAACTTTTTGATTTAATAATTGAATTTTTGTTGGTGCCCAATCGGGCACCAATTTTTTTGTTCAAAATAAAACAAAAAAGTAAAGGAAGAGGAAGAAGAAATGATAAAGTTTTGCAGAATTCTTTTTCGGGCCCTGTATTTTCTGTAATTTTGCATTTGTTTTTAAAAATTTAGGAAGATTTTATGTTTAGATCGCATACAAATGGGGAGTTGAGAATGGCACATGTTGGCCAAGAAGTTACTTTGTGTGGATGGGTGCAACGCTCAAGAGATAAAGGAGGGATGATTTGGATTGATTTACGCGACCGTTATGGTATCACGCAGTTAATGCTTGAAGAGGGGAAATCTAATGCGGAGGCAATGGCTACGGCTCGCTCTTTGGGCAGAGAATTTGTGATTGAGGCAAAGGGTTTGGTAGTGGAACGTTTGTCGAAAAATGATAAAATACCTACAGGTGAAATTGAAATTAAAGTAGCGGCGATTACTGTTTTAAATCCAGCTAAATTGCCCCCTTTTTTAATAGAAGATGAAACGGATGGAGGAGATGACATCCGCATGAAATATCGTTATTTGGATTTGCGAAGAAATCCAATTCGTGCGAGTTTGCAATTACGTCACCGCATGGCACGTGAAGTAAGAAATTACTTAGATAATTTGGAGTTTATTGAGGTTGAAACACCAGTTTTGATTAAATCTACTCCTGAAGGTGCACGTGATTTTGTCGTACCATCTCGTATGAATCCAGGCGAATTTTATGCCTTGCCACAGTCGCCACAAACGTTCAAACAATTGTTAATGGTTTCAGGATTTGACCGCTATTATCAATTGGTAAAGTGTTTTAGAGATGAGGATTTGCGTGCCGATCGTCAACCTGAATTTACACAAATCGACTGCGAGATGGCTTTTGTGGAACAAGAAGATGTGTTGAATGTGTTTGAAGGCTTAATTAAGCATTTGTTTAAAACTGTTAAAGGGATCGAAGTGGGAGAAGTGAGTCGCATGACTTATGCTCATGCCATGAAATATTATGGTTCAGATAAGCCAGATATTCGTTTTGGGATGGAGTTTGTTGAATTGAAAGGAGAAGAGCGCGATCTAACAAGTGGAAAAGATTTTCAAATATTTGATGCGAGTAATTTAGTGGTTGGGATCAATGTGAAAGGGGCATCAGAATATACCAGAAAGCAAATTGATGAGTTGACAGATTTTGTGAAACGTCCACAAATTGGAGCAAAGGGTTTGGTGAACGTGAAGTACAATTTGGATGGAACCATCAAATCATCTGTTGATAAATTTTACTCAGAAGAAGATCTAAAAGCTTGGGCTTCTGCCTTTGGTGCAGAGCCAGGTGATTTGATGTTAGTTCTTTCGGGTGATGGGGATAAAGTGAGAAAGCAATTGAATGAATTACGTTTGGAATTAGGTAATCGAATGGGCTTACGAAATCCAAATGAATACAGCGTGCATTGGGTAGTTGACTTTCCTTTGTTGGAATATTCTGAAGAGGAAAATCGTTGGTTTGCGATGCACCACCCGTTTACGAGTCCAAAACCCGAGGATATTGAAGCAATGAAAGCGGGTGATTTAGGAAAAGTACGCGCGAATGCCTATGATTTAGTGGTGAATGGTGTGGAAGTAGGAGGAGGGTCTATTCGAATTTTCCAAAAAGATTTGCAATCGAAAATGTTTGAAGTATTAGGCTTTACACCTGAAGAGGCGAAGGCACAATTTGGCTTTTTGTTAGATGCATTTGAATACGGTGCACCTCCGCATGGTGGATTGGCCTTTGGTTTTGACCGACTTTGTTCATTATTTGGAGGAACAGATTCCATCCGTGATTTTATTGCTTTCCCTAAGAACAATGCTGGTCGGGATGTGATGATTGATTCTCCTTCGCCATTGGCACAAGCGCAATTAGATGAGTTAAAAATTAAATCGACTCTTTAAAATGAAACAAACAACCTTTACGATTGATGGAAAGGAGCGTGCGTTTTCAATTGAAAATACGCCAACTTTTAAAGCAGGAAATGATGAAGTCTTGTCTAATGAAAAGTTTGATATTACCTTTCATCAGCCATGGTATCAAGAAGGTTATACAGAAGTTGATTTTTTATCAAAGGAGCAATTTGATGACTTAATTGAAGGGATTTCAAAGAGTATTTCAGCAATTATCGAAAAAGAATGCGGTATTGACACCACCGGTTTTACACTCGAAAAATATCATCATTTTGTAAAGGCTGATGAGGATCACTTTAAAATTGTCAAGAAAACAAGAGATCTATTTTCAGATGACTTTAGTTTTTCGGTGAAGTCGATTATTCCTCGTTTGGAAGAAATTTTAAAATTTAATTTAACAGATTTTGATGAAGTAGAAAAGGAAGATATGCACATCATTGTACGTATTAATCGACCTTTATCAACTGATTTTAATCCTCCGCATAAGGATATATATGAAGGAGTAGATAAAGGATATATTCCTCAGTTTGTAAATTTTTGGATTCCTATTGCAGGTGTCACCGACAAGTCAAATTTGCCAATTGCTCCTAAAAGTCATTTTATCAATGAAAAAGATATTGTAAGAACCTTTGAAGGAGCACACATTGAAGGGCACACGTATCGCGTACGAATGATTAAATCGTGGAATGGATCAAGTGATTTGGTGAGGTCGACAGTGAAATACGGACAGGTTTTAATTTTTTCATCTCACTTGATACATGGTTTGGCTGTAAATGATGAGTCTGACCTTACACGTGTAGCCTTAGAATTCAGGTTGTTTAAAAAAGACAATTAATATAAAGCCCCTTTTGGGGGCTTTAAATGTTAGAATTGGTATTGAAAAACTGGATTATTCCATTCTCCGGCATTTATGTTTAATATTTCTTTGATTTCGCCGTGGTGCAAATCAAATACCCACCCGTGCAAGTGTGGGTATTTTTTTTGTTGCCAAGATTTTTGAACAATGGTTGTCTTTGCCAAATTATTCACTTGTTCAAGCACGTTTAATTCAACTAATTTGTTGAATTTTGCCTGTTCATCTAGAATGGACTGTAATTCGTTGAGATGTTTTTCATAGACTTCTTTAATGTTGCGTAACCATTTATTGATAAGCCCAAAATCTTGGTTGCTCATGGCAGCCTTAACTCCACCACAATTATAATGTCCGCAGACAATAATGTGTTTAACTTCTAACACTTCTACTGCATATTGAAGTACAGAAAGTAAATTGATGTCGGTGTGGACCACCATGTTTGCCACATTTCGATGCACAAAAATATCTCCCGGATTGGATTGTGTGATTTCTTCTGCTGGTACACGACTATCTGCACAACCTATCCATAAAAATAAAGGTTTTTGATCTTTAGATAAGGTATCAAAATACGACTCATCTAAGTCTAGGCGCTCACTTGCCCAAGCCTTGTTGTTGATTAATAATCTTTTGTATTCTTTCATGATTATTTTTTAAAATCTATTTCTATGTTTTTTATAGCTGCACTTTCGATAAAATCATTTAGCATTAATTGAATATCGTGGTCAATAAAATGTGCATGTGTTGCATCAATAAATAACATGGAATTTGGAGGAATGTTTTGTAAGGTATTTTTAATGGACATTTTATGTAAAAAGGTAACATCCTTTTTGAATCGGATTAGGAATGTGTTGTCTTTTTGATGCACGGAAAAGACCGATTGGTAATTTGTAACCAAGACAAAGACTAAGCCAATGGTTGTTCCAATAAAAATTCCCCATAAAAGGTCTACAAATACAACGATTAGAATCGTTACTATAAAGGGAACCCATTGCTTCCAACCTTCTCGGATTACTTTTTTAAATTCTTTTGGTTGGGCTAGTTTATAACCTGTGTATAACAACACACTAGCCAAGCATGACAAAGGAATTTGGTTCATCAGGGAACTAAAAAACAACACAGATGTCAATAAAAGTATTCCATGGAAAAATCCCGACATTCTAGATTTTGCACCTGCATATATATTTGTAGAAGAACGAACTATTACAGAAGTAAGTGGAATGCCTCCAATTAAACCCGAGCTTATATTTCCAATTCCTTGTGCTAATAATTCTTTATCAGCTGAAGAAATACGTTTTTGAGGGTCAAGTGAATCGGTTGCTTCTAAAGATAGCAACGATTCAAGGCTCGCAACTATGGCCAAAGTAAATGCAATTTTGATAATTTCTGGATTTGTGATGGCTGAGAAATCAGGAAACTGAAAGGAATCTATAAATGTATGAATGTTTGAAAATTCTGGTAAGGAAACCATATGATCTTTTGAATTTCCTAAATACCAATCAGGGATAAAGTTCTTGAAAAATATATTTAATGAAATACCTGCTAGAACAACAAATAGAGAAGCAGGGATATTCTTTAAAAAAGATAATTTTTCTGAAGCTTTTGTCCAGTTAAACAATAGAAATAACCCAAATATGGCAATGATAATTGCACCAGGTTTGAAACCCGAAAGTGCTTCAATAATTTCACCGAAAGTATTTTTTCCATCAGCTTGATCAAATTCAAATTCACCTATAAAATCAAAGTCATCACCTAAGGCATGTGGTATTTGTTTTAAAATAATAACGATTCCAATGGCAACTAACATTCCTCTAATAACGGAGGAGGGGAAAAAGCTTCCAATTTTTCCTAATTTCAAAATACTTAAGATAACTTGAATGCCTCCAGCTAGAACCACCGCAACTAAAAAACTTTGGTAGCTTGGAAGTGAATGAATGGCATTGAATACGATGATAGTGAGTCCTGCTGCAGGTCCACTTACAGATAATTCTGATCCAGAGAGGAGTGCAACAACTGTACCACCAATAATACCTGCGATTAAACCCGCAATAAGTGGGGCCCCAGAGGCTAATGCAATGCCTAGGCACAAAGGCAATGCCACAAGAAACACGGCTATTCCGGATTTCCAATCATTTTCCAAAAATGATTTTACATAATTTTTAAGATCCATTTAAATAAATTTTAGTGTAACAATTAGGATTTGTTAACACCAAAATCTGGAGGAGAATAGGGAGTTTTGTGAATGGATTCAACAAAATGATCAGGTAGTAAAAAAGATGATTTACTGGAAGGAGGAAAGAATTGAAATATTAGTTCTTGGTGCTCAAGTTCAGATTCTTCCAAGAATTGGTTTTTACTTTTTCTAATGGTTTCGTCTTCGTCCTCTTCCTCATCCTCTTCAATTGAGGAATTTGTGGTTGACGGTAATTCTTTATGACCTGAAAAGTCCATTTTTTTTGAAAGGACCACCTTAGATTTAGTTTCGAAAGACGACAGTGCCAATCCACTTCTTAAAATGAGTGAAATCATTACGAACATGAAAAAGAAAAGTCTTTTTTGCATGGATTAATCGTATTTTTCCGGATTTTGATAAATTATTTTGGCCTGAGCATCTCGTTCTTGCACCAACACAGGTTCGAAGTTGTCAAATTTATCTTTACCATATCGCCATTCCTTTTTTAATCTCCCAGAGGCACCTTTTTCGTGATATTCTCTCCATCTACCTACGCGAATACTGTCGTCTAATTTTCCTTCCATGGCCAATAATCCATTTGGGAAAAAAGAAAGGTATTGACCACGCACTTTTCCATAAACTATCGGTATGATTTCCTTGATTTTTTTCTGATCAGCATCATAATAACTGATACTTGATTCAGCAGGAAATCCTTTTTTGTACACAGATTTATCTTCCAATTCAAAGTCAGTGCCATATTTTTCCCAACGTGCATCTTTTCCACCTTGATAGAAAAAGCCCTCTTCCACTAATACTTGATTGACAAATTTGCGATAAGGGCCATGGCAAATTAATGGATTTTTGGCATCTTTAATGGGGGTATTTACGATTCTGTTTTGGCTTTGATCGAACCACCAAATTTCTTGTAAATAGGGGCTAATTTTTTCGTCTTCTACATATTTTATGACATTCACCTCCTCAACGGTAGTCCTATTTCCTGAACCATACTGTGCGATTCTTTTTTCTGTCTTAACCCCTTGGTATTCATCTTTAGGAGCTAGTTTTTTCTTGATATTTTTCGAAATTGATTTGCCTATTTGGTGAATACCTAATTCGTTTAGAATGTCTTGACCATCCGATTTGATTTTGTTCAAATCTTCTTTTGTTTTTTTAATCTTCTCACCTGTTCCTTCTAATCCTGTGCTTAATCGACCCCCAAAAAGTCCTTTTGTGTGAACAGTTGTATCAATGAGGGGCTTTTTGTTTGAAGTAAAATCCATTTTTTGGCCAAGCAAATTTGAGCATAGGCAGACAAGAATGAATAGTAAACCGTTTTTTAGCATAGGGGCTTAACGAATAAAGTGGTATTTTATTGCTCAAAAGTACACAATAAATCGTTTCCTACCTTTTCATTCATTAATTTTGCGTAAAAATTTATATTCAGTGGAAAAGAGTGCTAAAATTTATGTAGCAGGGCATCGAGGAATGGTAGGTTCTTCTATTGTTCGAGGTTTGCAAAAAAGAGGTTTTACAAATTTGATCACAAGAAACTCATCTGAACTGGACTTGAAAAATCAACAAGCAGTGGATGATTTTTTTACCTTGGAACAGCCAGAATATGTATTTTTAGCAGCAGCCAAAGTAGGAGGTATCGTAGCCAACAATACCTACCGTGCTGATTTTTTATATGAAAATTTGGCCATACAAAATCATGTTATTCA
>JBEGQV010000114.1:0-6045 GCA_041180785.1 Bacteroidota bacterium
CACGATATGGAAAAAAGGAAGAGGATATTCGATCCGGATTTCAAGTGTTTAAACAAGCTGGTTTTTTACAAATTGATGCGCCAGGTGATTTAATTTCATTTACGCGAACAGGGAAGCATTATGCCAATGTGTTGTTTGATAAAAAAGACTTTGACCAATTTTATGTCTCTTCTTCTGGCGAACTTACCTCTAAAGAGCCTAATATTTCTTATGAGCTTTCGAAAGATCAATTGATAGTCAATGGGGTAGATGAAATTACCGTTTCCGACTCCTTGCATGCAGCTTTTCGGCCGAAAAATAATCAGATTGTTTTTACTAAAGGAAGGGATTTTGATCTGGATGGATTAGTAAAAATCGGAAACTATCGTTTCCGTGGACCCGATTTCCGCTTCAATTTTGCCGATTTCCGAATCGAGTTTGACAAAATAGATTCTATCACTTTTTTCCCTCGAAAAAAAGATGGTAGCTTATCCACAAGGGAATTAGGCGGTGACCTAAAATACCAATCTGGATCGATATTATTGAGCCCCCCCAACAACAAATCAGGCCGCTTAGGACTGAAGGCATTTCCAAAACTAATTATCCCAAAAGGTGTCACAGCCTATTTTAACGAAGTTTGGCGCGCTGGAGGGGCCTATTCAAAAGAACATTATTTCCAAGTTCCTAAAATTGAATTGGATAGTTTGTTGGACAAGGAGATTACCTTTCAAGGGACTTTTTACGCCAAGGGCCTATTCCCACAATTGAAAACCTCTTTGGAAATCATGGACGACCAAACCTTCGGTTTTGAATATCAATCGAAATTACCTTTGGATATTTATGCGGGCAAAGGAAAGTTTCACACCAATGGGCCATTAAAAATGGACAAATTGGGCCTGCATGGCCCGGGACAAATCCAATTATTTGGTATTTATTCTGAATCAAAAAATGCAAAATTTTTTCCGGATTCCTTGACTTCTGAAGGTACATCGGGAAAGTTTCAATCCCTGGCCTCGGCAAATATTTCCTTGCCGGCTGCGACATTTGGTGCACATCAATTGCGATGGGATATAACAGAAGATTCGCTTATTGTAAAACCCCTTAAAAACAATTTTAAGCTTTTTCAAGGACAAGTGGACTTCAGTGGAAGCATCGGAATACACCAGAAAAAAGTGTTTGGTGAAGGAGTCTTGACACAATCAGAGGGAATGTTTACCTCTTCTGAATTTGCCTTCACGGCAAACAATTGGAAGGTAAACGAGGCCAAGTTACAGATAGGTAAAAACATGAAATTGTTTAAGCCTGCCGTATTTGCCGAAAAAATTGCAGCAGAATCTGATTTGAAGCTGAAGCGAATTACCCTACATGCCACGTCAAATCAAACCGGAGAGGAGCAAATTATATTTCCGAACTTAGCCTATCAAAGCAAAGGCTTAGAAGCAATTTGGGACATTGAATCAAGGCATTTCCGACTTTTTAGTAAAAAAGGATTCGAATTAACAGCCTGGCAAGAGGATACATTACAAATTGAAAGCGATACTTTGCCAAAACAGCTGCACGGAAGTACCGGTAATAAAGGGTTGATATTAGCAAAATCTGCCGACTATGATTTAAAACAAGAAGTGCTATTATTGGGTGGCGTGGAACATGTTTCAATTGGTCCTGCAATGATTTATCCTTTTAAAGGAAATTTCGGGATCCAAAAAGACGGGAAGTTTAAACCATTTAGTCAGGCCAAGGCCGTTTTGGATGCGGTAAATGAGCGTCATGTTATTAGTAACCTTTTGGTAACCGATGCAAGTTCGGAGTATTTTAAAGGAGAAGGAGACTATTTATTACCGCGCGCATCGGGTGATTCTGTCGCCATTAAATTCAAGAGTTTTGAGTTTGTTCCACCAGAAAAGGGAACAGGAACGACTTCTATTCGGGCGACAGCTCATTTTGGCGAAAAGAATAATTTAAACCTAAGCACTCATCAATGGTTTAAGGGAGAAGTGGTCTTGGAGTCCGACAAGGAGTTTGCGCAATTCAAAGGTTTTGTGCGGCCGAATTTGGGACTTACAGGTTTCAGAACAGGTTGGATTCCCTTTGAGCCTAAACCAGGAGAAGAGCCTAAATTAGACCTAAATTCCTCGCTCAACGACGAAAACGGCCGTCCGGTAACGGCCGGTATCTTTATCAATGCCTCAAATAAATTGTATCCGACCTTTCTTGGACCACAATCAGACGATTTAGATCCAACTATTTTTGCTGCGGAAGGGAAAGTGACAGAAGAAAAAAACCGATTTGAGATTGTGGGGAAGCAAACGAAAACCGAATTGTATTTTAAAGAAAGGCAGTTTAAGGCAGAAGGGCCCATTCAATTTTTTGAAGGAAACAACTTGTTGAAAGCATATGGCAACATCAGCATGTCGACCGACACGCTTTTGCCACGGGTAAATGCATGGTTGAGCCTGCAGTTCCCTTTTGCACCCGAATTATTAAAGGTAATGGGAGAAAAAATTGTGAAATACTATTTGGATGAGGGGCCTGCTGCCACATCTGCCGATGAGCCAGATGACCGCGATACCTATTTAAAACGTGTGGAGGCTATTGTAGGAAGTAAGATTCCAGAAGTGACCTTAACAAAGATGGATAAAGACCACCTTGCCTTGGATAAAGTGCATCCTGATTTTGCCAAATCCATTAATTTTTCTCGTGTAGATTGGGCCTGGTTACCGAATACTTCTGCATTTTATTCCACCAGTCCGATTTCATTGGTAAATGTGGGACCTGTAGACATCAATAACCTCGTAAAAGGGTACATGGAGGTCGTAAAAAAGCCAAATAAAGAGGAGTTTTACGGATATTGGGAAATTTCTGAAGATTTGTGGTATTTTTTTGCGTATTTTGAAGGCGAATTAGGAGTTTTTTCTTCGGACAACAATTTTTTGGCAGTAGTACGAAACCTCGTAAAAAATGCTAAAAAAGATAAAGGAGAGGTTCGAGTAGTGGAGGCAGCAGCAGACGAAAAGGATGCCTTTTTGAAACGGTTCTTTTCGTATTATCGGAAGTCGCAACCAACCAAGAAAACAAGCAAACCGGTTGAGAAACCAAAAGAAACACCAAAACCTAAAGTTAAATCAAAACAAGGAGGATTTTAAGATGAAATCTAAGCTTACAAAATTGTTTCAATTCATGGACACGCTCGGTTTGGGTGAGCGGGACCCGTTTGGAAATCCAATTTTGTTTAAGCGAATTGTAATGGGGATTATGGGATTTATTACCTATAATCGTATTCGATTCTACAATAAAACAGAAATTAAAGGGACGGAATATTTAGAAGACTTACCCGAAAATGGTGTGTTGTTTTTGCCCAATCACCAAACTTATTTTATGGATGTGATTTGTTTGTATCATATCTTTTTTTCGGTGAAATGGGGATTTCGAAATAGTATCAATTATCCCATTTATCTATTAGCCCCTCGGTCCAATTTATTTTATGTGGCAGCCACAGAGACCATGAAAAATGATGGAATCTTGCCAAAGCTTTTTGCACAGGCAGGCGCCATTTTGGTGAATCGCTCCTGGCGAGCTGGTGGTCAAGACGTGCAAAGAGGAGTAGATGTAGGGGCGATTAAAAAAATTAAACAAGGGCTGCAGTTTGGCTGGGTGATTTCTTTCCCACAAGGGACGACCAAAGCTTTTGCTCCTATCAGAAAAGGGACTTCGCATTTGATTACTAGCGAAAATCCAATTGTTGTGCCGGTACGTATCAATGGGTTTAGAAGAGCATTTGACAAAAAGGGATTACTCCTCAAAAAAAGAAATACAACTTTACAAGTAGAATTTAGAGAACCCATTCGTTTTGGGAAGGATGCCAATTCGGAGGATATTTTACGAAAAATAGCCGAAGAGATTGGGATTGAGTACAAAATCGCCTAAATTTGAGATTCAAGAAAATTACGTAAACAACTTATAATTTAACAGATATGCTAAACAGAAGAGAAGCTGTCTCAAGAATTGCCATGATGGTCGGTGGGGCATTCACTGCACCAACATTATTTGCAATGGAGAGATCTAAGGCATTACCCTCTAACCAGACGAGTGCAGCGGTGTTGAGTTTGTCTGAAACTCAACGTAAAATTGTAGCTGCAGTGGCAGAACATATTATTCCAAAAACAACTACCCCCGGCGCAATAGACGCAGGAGTTCCTGCTTTCATTGAAAAAATGATCAATGATTGTTATAAAGCTCCGGAGCAAAAAAGCTTTTTGACGGGCATCAAAAATTTAGAGAAATCGGGATTTTTGGGTGTTAATTCCGATGCGCAAGTGGCCATGTTGAAATTATTAGAAGCTGACACGGCAGAATTAATGAAATCATACCGTGCTTCGCAGGTAAAAGTTGGTGATAATGTTGACAAAGAAGTATTGGAAGGTGCACAAGGAGTTCCATTCTGGCGTTTGATGAAAGAATTGACACTTTTGGGATACTATACTTCTGAAGTAGGAGTTAAGGCATCTTTTGTTTATGAGCCAATTCCGGGCAAGTTTGAACCTACTAAATACAAGGCGGGTCAGAAAGCATTTCTTTACCAATAATTAGCAGAATCAAGATGAATTTAAATATACATGCAATTAAAGGCCAGACATTCGATGCCATCGTGGTAGGTTCTGGTATTTCTGGTGGCTGGGCTGCCAAGGAATTAACTGAAAAAGGATTAAAAGTGTTGGTATTGGAGCGTGGTCGCGAGATTAAACACATTGAAGGATATGAAACTGCCATGAAAAATCCATGGGAGTTTGATCATAGAGGAAGACCAACCACCATGGCTGCTGAAGAATACTGGGCAGGTATGCGAACTGGTTATACACCAAATGAAGAGCACCGTTATTTATTTGAAAACGACAAGCAAAATCCGTATATCGAGAAAAAAGGTGGATTTGACTGGATTCGTGCCTATCATACTGGGGGTAAATCCCTATTATGGGGACGCCAAACCTACCGCTGGAACAAGGAAGATTTCATGGCAAATGGCAAGGAGGGCATTGCGATCGACTGGCCAATTCGCTATGAAGATCTAGCTCCTTGGTATTCGTATGTGGAGAAATTTGCCGGAATTTCTGGACAAAGAGAAGGACTTGATGTATTGCCTGATTCGGAGTTTTTACCACCGATGGCTATGCAGGCTCCTGAAGTTCATTTCAAGAACAAAGTGATGGATAAGTTGGGTAGACCGATTACCGTTGGTCGCGTGGCGCATTTAACGGATCCACAACCTCACCATACAAAGATTGGCCGTAGTTCATGTCAGTTCCGTAATAGATGTATGCGTGGATGTCCGTATGGAGGGTATTTCTCTTCTCTATCCGCTACTTTACCATGCGCTCAAGCAACAGGACGCTTAACAATGGTTCACAATGCCATTGTTGCAGAGGTGTTGTATGATGAGAAAAATGAGAAAGCGAAAGGCGTTCGAGTGATTGATCAAAATACCTTGGAGTCGAAAGAATACTTTGCTAAAATCATTTTCTTAAATGCAGGAGCAATTGGTTCAACCGCTATTTTGATGAATTCAGGATTTGCAAATGAGTCTGATCAATTGGGTAGAAATATCATGGACCACCACTTAGGAGTTGGAGCAAGTGCAACTGTGGAAGGATTTTTAGAAGATTATGCTTTTGGATCACGTCCAAATGGCCTATATATTCCACGCTTCAGAAACTGGGGTAAAGATAAGCGTAGCTATCACCGCGGATTTGGTTACCAAGGTGGTGCGAGTCGCGAAGGCTGGGGCCGTGGTGTCGGAATGGAAGGCTTTGGCGCCAATTTGAAGGAGCAATTAACCATGCCAGGTCAATGGACAATAGGTTTCGGTGGTTTCGGAGAAATCTTACCAGATCCAAATAACCGCTTCCAACTAAGCAAAGACCAAAAAGATAAGTGGGGACTACCAGTGCTTGAATTTGAAGCCAATTTGGGCGAAAATGAAAATAAAATGCGTGTTGATATGATGAATGATGCCGCTGAAATGTTAGAAGCAGCTGGATTCAAGAATATTAATGCTTATAACAACCAAAATAC
>JBEGQV010000115.1:0-6306 GCA_041180785.1 Bacteroidota bacterium
TTACCCATTATATAGATTTCTGATTTAGTTGAATGAAAACCAGGAGGAAATAAGTTCCCTTCAGGAATCGTATAAGTACCATCCGCCTGTGGTTTGATACGCAAAATTTTTCCTCTCAAATCGTTCGTATTTGAACTCGAAGCACGAGCATCCCATCCAGCACGACCTTTTCTTTCATCCATCGGTCCATATCCATTCGACTCATGTGGATTGACATCATCACCGGTAGATAAATACAAATTACCTTGCTTGTCCCATGCTATGGATCCACCCGTATGGCAACATTTACCATCTCTTTTTACTGGAACCCGCAATAAAACTTTTTCAGATGCCCAATCTAAGGTATCCTTGATCTCATCATATACAAAACGCGACAAATGTTGTGCGGTATCTGGTAAGCCTGCTTGCGGCGAATAATAGACATAGATGAATTTATTCTGAGCATAATTAGGATCTTTATTGATACCCATTAAACCATATTCCGACTTTGTATAAACATCAAATTTTGCAACAATTTTTGATTTGTTTTTCTTTGGATCATAAACCTTCATATTACCTCTGCGTTCCGTGTATAACACTTTTCCGCTAGGCAGAACCGTTAACTCAGTAGGCTCGTTTAAATTTTGATCTAAAATAGTTTTGGTAAAACGATTATCTTCTGGCAAAACACCCGTTCTTAATTTTTGATTGTAATTTATATCAGGTCCACTGGCAGCCCAATTCAAACCCGCCCACATATGCTGATACACCAATGGCTCCGTAAATGATTCGTCGGTATGGCCCCAGTTCATGTAGAATGAACGACCGCCATCGAATTCATGATACCATGACATTGGGTGAAAATCACCCATTTTACCATCTTTATATGATTTTTCATCAACTGTCACAACAACTTTTACGTCAGTATTGAAATTTTTGTAATCGTAAAATTCATCCTTGTGCTCAAAACTGGCAGGCATATGTGCTGTGGAAATATGCTTGTTTTCAGTCGTGTGAAAAGTTCCCATTTGCACATTTGGTCGACCAGGGTGTGACATAAATTCACCACCTGACAACTTGGTATACCAAGGCCAATCGTGCTCTGTATCCGTAGCGGCGTGAATACCAAAATAGGCTCCTCCAGCTTGAATGTATCGCTCAAATGCATTTTGCTGGGCATCATTCAATACATTTCCAGTAGTATTTAGGAAAATAATTACTTTGTATTGCTTCAGATTTTTCTCGTTAAAATTAGAAGGATTTTCTGTCGTATCTGCCTGAAAACCTTTTTCAGAAGCTAATTTTAGCAAAGCAACTTTCCCTGCTCCAATGGAGGCATGTCGAAAAGAGCGGGTTGCTGAGAAAATAAGAACTTTTTTACCTTTTAGGACATTTTTTTCTTGTGCAAAGGCGGTAAAAACCATCAATGCAGAGAGACACAAGAGCATCAATCCTCGGATTTTGCCGATTGTAAATGATTTCATAGGAATAGATTTAAAATTATAGCTAACAAAGTTAATGCAATTCAGAAAATTTCAATAATTTTCCGAAAAAATAGCTCATACTATGTCAAAATTTTTAACAATCTGCCTGATTTCTGTCCTTAGCTTAGGGCTTAAGGCTCAGTCTTGTTGCTCTCTTAAAAAAGATGAAATGCAATTAATGGCCTCCAACAAGAAATTTCAAAAGTTACACGCCATTCCAAAAGAATACCACCACATTTCCAAAGCAGGTGGTAAAATGATTGAATTCAACACGCCTGATGGTCAAAAAGCCAATGGATTTTACATCGAAGCGGCAAAGAAAACAGACATTACGTTATTTGTTTTCCAAGAATGGTGGGGACTAAACGACCACATCAAGCGTGAAGCTGAGCATTTTTACACCACTCTAGGAAATGTAAATGTTTTAGCCATCGATATGTACGATGGAAAAGTGGCCACCACACGTGAAGATGCCGGTAAATTTATGTCGGGTGCCAATCCAGCACGTTTAGAATCTATCATGAAAGGTGCAATCGAATGGGTGGGTCCAAAAGCACGCATTGCTACCGTTGGCTGGTGCTTTGGGGGTGCACTTTCGTTAAAAGCCTCCATTTTAGCTGGCAAACAAGCCGTGGCTTGTGTGATGTATTATGGAATGCCTGTGAAAGATGTGGAACAATTGAAATTATTACATACAGATGTTTTGGGACTTTTCGCAGGTCGTGAGCAATTCATCTCTCCAAAAGTTGTTGCCGAATTCGAAGAAAACATGAAAAAAGCCGGAAAGCAAGTGAAAACCAAAATTTTCGACGCCGAACATGCCTTCGCTAATCCTTCCAATCCAAATTTCGACAAAGCTGCTACGGAAGAAGCTTGGAATTTGGCGGTTGGGTATTTTTCAGCAAAGCTGAAATAGTTAAAGTTATGGGTTATGGGTTATGAGTTATGGGTTATGTTCTTTTAAATTCATAACTCATAACCCATAACTCATAACTTATAACACATCATTCATAATTAATTCCCCTGGCATTTGTCCATTAAGCCACCTAACCCGATCCGCTTCTTGGTGTTTGTTTTGGGGTTCAATGACGCTAGCGCCATCTGCAAAGTAAATGATGGTCATCACTTCACGCATGGTGTTGGAGTGATTTCCTGGAGCGGCATGTAAGGTCCAACCTCTGTGAAACGTAGCATCACCAGCCTTCATGGTTTTTTGGGCAACAATTTCAAATCCTTTTTCTGTCACATAATTGGAAATGACTTCCTCTGAAGCATCTGAAATTTCCATCATAGGTAATTTTTCATGTTGCGTCTTTGAAGCAAAAGTCAACATACCCATCCCCTCCTCAATATCAACCAAAGGCATCCACATCGTTACAGTTTTATCCGTATCTAAAGGCCAATAATATTGATCTTGGTGCCAGGGTGTTTTGCCTCCACCTGCTTCTTTAAACAGAGCTTGATCGTGATAAAGTCGCACTTTTTCAACTCCCAGGAGTTGCGCAGCAATACTTGCAAATCGTTTGGCAAAAGTGAATTTCTTAATCAATTCACTTTCTTCCCACAAATTCATCATTTGTAAAAAGGCCTTTCCATAGGTATCTCGCTCCTCCATCGGCTTTTGCTTTTTCTTAAAATCTTCTGCCCAAGCTAATATGGCCTCTCGATATGGCTGCAGCTCTTCTTTGGAAATTAGTTGAGGAAGATAGACATGTCCGTTGGTTTCAAAATAAGCTTTTTTATCCAAGGAAACTTCTAAGATTTGATCTAAAGGCATAGAAATGAAATTTTAAACAAATTTCATTTGATTTTTTTTCGTTTACTACTACAATTTTTGTAAAAAATAATGCAATTTTATCCTAATAAAAACCCGAATGGGTTTTTTAAGCAATTATATGCATAAAAATGAGAGCATCCCTTGAACATTTATCGACCGAAAAAAATACAACTTTTCAAATCAAAGAAATTGCTCAAGCCCGATTTGATGCACCCTATCATTTTCATCCGGAATTGGAATTAACCTTAATCATTTCGGGAACAGGCAAGCGTTTTGTGGGGAATCAGGTGGCAGATTTTGGACCTGGGGATTTGGTTTTATTGGGTGAAAATGTGCCGCATTGTTGGCAAAATACCAGAGAAAATTTATTGTTAGAGGAAGATCCTAATGGATGCCAAGCATTGGTTATTCATTTCCCAAAAAAATTTTTAGGTCCTGAGTTTTTACAAAAAAATGAATTTCAAGGAATTAGAAAATTGTTTGATCGAGCAAGTTCGGGATTGTCGATTGTTGGTCTTACGCAGGATCGCATTGCCAGAGAAATGCTGCTGATAAATGAATTAAGCCCTTTTCCTCGGTTACTTTCCTTTTTGAATATACTGTATGAATTAAGTATTGCTACTGCCGACCTACATCCAATTGATGCTTCCGATAGACCCTATGATTTATCGCAAACTGATTTGGAGCGCATCAACAAAGTATATGCGTATGTAATTGCCAATTACACCCAAGAAGTGCATTTAGACGAAGTGGCACATTTGGCAAACATGACCGAAACAGCATTTTGCCGGTATTTCAAGAAAACAACAAACAAAACATTTGTGGAGTTAGTCACCGAATTCCGCATCAAACATGCGTGTCAACTACTCCGAAATACCTCCAAAACCATGGTCGAAATCTGTTTTGAAAGTGGATTTGGCAATTTGTCTCATTTCAATAAACAATTCAAAGAATGGATGAAAGTGCCACCTTTGCAGTATCGAAAATTAGCAAGGGAGTGGGAGGTTTAAAATTATGGGTTATGAGTTATGGGTTATGAGTTATGGGTTATGGGGTTTTGCTGGAAATACCATACTTAATCCAATACTTACCACTAGAATCCCAATGATTACTCCCAAAGAGTGCATCGTTCCAAATCCCCAAGCTTCTAAGTAATGGTGAGCCAACATTTTTATCCCTACAAATGACAATAACACACCCAAGCCCATAGGCAAGAACCTGAATAATCCCATCAGGCTCGATAAGAAAAAGAACAAAGAACGCAATCCCATAACCGCAAACACGTTGGAGAAAAAGACAATGTTAGGATCCTTGGAAATGGAAAAAATAGCGGGAATGGAATCTACAGCAAATAGAATATCGGTAAATGCAATTACTACAACGATTACAAAGAGTGGGGTAATAAATAGCTTGCCTGTCTTTTTCATTCGAATAATAAATCGACCGGTCACATTGCGATGAAAGACATTGAAGTATTTGGACAAGAGCTTAACTATTGGGTGTTCTGAAGGCTTGATTTCTTTTTCGTCTTCGTGACTAAACAGAATTTTCATACCTGTATACACTAGAAATGCCCCAAATAAATAAATAATCCAATCGAATTTTTGCAACAGGGCAGCCCCTAAAAAGATAAAAATTAAGCGAAGAATGACTGCTCCTAAAATTCCCCAAACCAGAATTTTTTTGTAATACTTTTTGTGTACGCCAAAGGAATTAAAGATTAAAATAAAAACAAATACGTTGTCGGCCGACAAAGAATATTCCACCAAATAACCTGTAATAAATTCTAAAGAAAGATTGTTTTGAAAAAGAGTCAACGATTCCGCATAGTTTGATGGATTTAATGTCAAGTGTTTAGCATACAGTGTTTGTATTGCTGAAAGGCTAGTCATGTCGAAAATTCCATGAACCATTCCCCCATAAAATTTCAAGAAAAAATAAAATAGGATGGCTAAACTCACCCATGCTGCCGACCAAAATCCGGCTTCCTTGAAAGTTACTTCTTGCACTGGACCCTTTTTGAAAACTCCCAAATCCACCAACATCACAAAAATAACTCCAATAGAAAATAGGGTAAAAAATAAAGTTTCGCTCATAAATCCGTAATTTTGAAAAATAGTCCACAAATTTCGGAAATTTTCAGCGAACATTTATGTATAACGGGAAAAAGGTTATTGTTGTAATGCCTGCCTATAAAGCGGCTCTCACATTAGAAAAAACATACAACGAGATTCCACACGATTGGGTGGATGAAGTTATTCTAGTGGATGACCATAGTCCAGACAATACCGTTGAAGTAGCCAAACAAGTGGGTATCCAACATGTTATTCGTCACGATAAAAACAAAGGTTACGGTGGCAATCAAAAAACCTGCTACAAAAAAGCATTGGAATTGAATGGTGATATTGTGATCATGGTCCATCCAGATTATCAATATACCCCGCTCTTATTAAAAGCCATGATCTCTATCATGGGCAATGGTCTATATCCAGTAGTTTTTGCTTCCAGAATTTTAGGTAAAGGTGCTTTAAAAGGTGGAATGCCGATTTACAAATACATTGCCAATCGAATCTTAACGCTATTCCAAAACATTCTCATTGGTCAAAAATTATCTGAATACCACACCGGTTATCGTGGATTCACCAAAGAAGTGCTACTAGCGGTAAACTTTGAAAAATGTGATGACGATTTCATTTTCGACAACCAGATGGTCCTTCAAATTTTCTGGAAGGATTTTGAAATTGGTGAAGTAACTTGTCCAACCAAATATTTTGAAGAAGCCTCCTCCATCAATTTCAAGAGAAGTTCTATTTACGGATTAGGGGTTATTTGGTGGTCGATCCGTTACCGTTTAGCAAAATGGGGATTGAGTTGGGATTTAGTGAAATAAACTCGCGCTCAGCTCCGCTGAGTGCGTACTATAATTCGAAATTTTAGTTCGAAATACTAAAACTTCAAGTTTTAAAAATATTCTACACTCGGCAAAGCCGAGCGTAAGAAGAAGGATTGAGTTGGGATTTGGTGAAATAAACAGCCCACACTCGGCAATGCCGAGCGTGAGACCAT
>JBEGQV010000116.1:0-5584 GCA_041180785.1 Bacteroidota bacterium
TAGGAGTTAGGAGTTAGTTATTGAATTTTAGATTTAAGGTGTAAAGTAAAAGGTATAAATCCTGACTTTACACCTTTTTTTATTTCACAAGTCCTAACCACCAACCCCTAACACCTAACCACTATTTTGCAAAATCATCATTTTTAGGTTTAATTTTTAACCACTTTTTTACATTTTTTTGCAAAAACATAAAAAATAGGTTTAATTTTTATCAAAAATATTTGGAATTGTTGCAAAATGCCTTAATCTTTGTATCAGTAATCAAGCATTTATAACAAAAAAAATGATCAGCCTATGAAAAAGTCCTTTACAACATTCGTTTTAGCCCTTTTAGCATTTTGTGGATTTGGACAAGAAACAGTAACCGAAAGTTCAAAATTTTCTTTCTCAGGTTACATCGACTCCTACTATCTTTTCAATGGAAATGGACCTGCTTCTAGAAGTAATCTTGGAGTTTCCGGATATGAAAGAGCATTTGATCAAAAATCAAGTCAATTCTCATTAGGCTTAGTTCAAACCAAGTTCAATTACACAACAAAAAGTTCAGATGTTGTGGTTGACCTAACATTTGGACCAAATGCCGACCTTGGACAATATGGAAATGTGATTGGTCCTTTAGGGCAGGGCAAAGCAACGTCTGCAATCGCCATTAAACAGGCTTATTTTAATTGGAAAGCAACTGATAAATTAACTTTTACCGTCGGACAATTTGGTACGCACATTGGCTATGAAGTAATTGATGCACCTGTAAATTACAATTATTCATTGTCGAATTTATTTAACAATGGTCCATTCTACCATATTGGCGCGAAAGCTGCCTATGCTTTTTCTGACAAATCGTCATTAATGTTAGGGGTAGTAAATAATGTAGATAACCTAAACGATAATAACGCCTCTAAGGGTTTAATTGCACAATATTTCATTTCACCAAAAGAAGGATGGAATGTATATGTAAACGGGATTACCTCTGATGAATCAAACGACAACGATGGAAGCAGTTACAATTTATTAGATTTAACAACTTCTTATCAAGTTACTTCTAAATACTTTATTGGCCTAAATGCTGCCTATGGTTCGCAATCAGGTGATTACCAAGGAGGTGGGAGTGTTGGTAGCAATAAAACTTGGGGAGGAGTAGCCCTATATTCAAACTATGCCTTTACAGACAAATTTAGCCTAGGGGCGCGTTATGAGGTATTTGACAACACTTCTGGTGCGCGCGGCCTAAGATACATTGATGCAAATGGCAATTCAAGTGGAACAGATGTCAAATCACTTACTTTAACAGCAACATTTACTGCTGCAGAAGGACATCTCTTGATTAAACCTGAAATAAGAACCGATGCTTACAAAACTACCCAATTCTTAGATAGCAAAGGAAAAGCAACTTCATCTCAAACCACATTTGGAACCGTATTTATTTACAAATTCTAAAACAAAAACATAAGTAATCAAGCATTTAAACAATTAAAATTATGGCAAACTCAAAATCAACATGGCTACCTTTATTGGTACTAATCGGACTCTCTGTGCTCGCTTTATTTACAGATTTACCAGGAACAATGCCTACAGAGGGCGTAGATACTGGTGACACGGCATGGATGCTTGTCGCATCTGGACTCGTATTATTAATGACACCCGGATTAGCCTATTTCTATGGTGGAATGGTCAATCATAAAAACGTTATTTCAACTATGTTGCAATCTTTTATTGCAATGGGAGTAATTTCGGTAATCTGGATCATTTTCGGATTCTCCTTAGCCTTTGGAGATTCGATCGGAGGATTCATCGGCGACCCAAGAACTTTTTTCATGTTTAATCATGTATTTGATCATAAATTAGCACTGGGATCAGCAGACCAATTAAAATTCACCATACCATTTGCCTTATTTGCATTTTTCCAAATGAAATTTGCTGTAATTACACCAGCCCTTATTTCTGGTGCACTTGCAGAAAGAATTAACTTTAAGGCTTTTGTCTTGTTCATGATTTTATTCTGTGTTGCAGTTTACGCACCTTTAGCGCACTGGACCTGGCACCCAGACGGATTCCTATTCAACCTTGGAGTATTAGATTTCGCAGGAGGAACCGTCGTACACATGTCAGCAGGATGGGCTGCATTAGCAGGTGCATTGTATTTAAGAAGAAGAAAATCGCATATTGAATCGAATATTTTGCCTCCAGCTAATATTCCTTATGTATTATTAGGTACAGGTTTATTATGGTTTGGATGGTTTGGTTTCAATGCAGGATCTGCCGTTGGTGCTTCCTCTTTAGCTGTAACAGCTTTTTCAACAACGCACGTTGCTGCAGCAGCTGCTGGATTGTCGTGGGTATTGTTTGATGTTACAAAAGGTAAAAAAGTTAGTGCATTAGGCTTCTGTATTGGAGCTGTTGTAGGATTAGTTGCTATTACACCCGCTTCTGGATTTGTAACTGTTCCTGTTGCAATTTTCATTGGAGTAGTAGCTGCCATCATCTCAAATATTTTAGCACACTGGAGATTGAATTCAAAATTAGATGATTCATTAGACGTATTCCCATGTCATGGCGTTGGAGGTATGGTAGGAATGTTAATGACTGGAGTTTTTGCAACGAGTGCAGTAAATGCTGCGGTAACAACTAATGGATTATTTTATGGAGAAACTGAATTATTTTTCAAACATCTATTAGCCTTAGTAATCGTATCCGTATTCGCTTTTGCCGTTTCCTATTTATTATTAATCATTACAAATGCCTTAATTCCTTTACGCGTAACAGAAGAGGAAGAAAAATTAGGGTTAGATATTTCACAACACGACGAATCAATTAACTAAAAACAATTAAATACGACCACAGAGTAATGATTCTTGTGGTTTTGTTTCAAACAAAGTCGGAAACTTTTAGTATCCGACTTTTTTGTTTTACGCTATTTGCAATAATATCTCAGATCTCATTAATCCACCAGCATCAATGGATTTGTACCGAACAGGTTGGACTGTATTCACTAAAAGTGGATCATATGGAACTGAAACACGAAGATAATTTTCTGAAAATCCTTCCATCATTCCATTTCCAGTAGATTCCTCAAACAAAACTTGCCCTTTTTTCTCAAGCTGCGTTTCATAAAATGCCCGTTTTTTCTTTTCAGAAAGAATATGTAACATTTTAGATCGTTCGGTTTTATCGCGTCCAATTACCTTAGGTTGAATATCAACTGCATAGGTATTAGGCCTTTCTGAATAGGGAAAAACGTGCAAATATGCAACATCTAATAGATTGATAAAATCATACGTATCCAAAAACAACTCATTGGTTTCCCCAGGGTGACCCACAATTACATCCACTCCAATACAAGCATTTGGCATAACTTGTTTGATTTTATCAACTTTGTCTGCATATAATTCACGCTGATATCTTCTTTTCATTAATCGCAAAACAGCATTAGAGCCCGATTGTAAAGGAATATGAAAATGAGGTACAAATTTTTGACTTTGGGCCAAAAAGTCAATCATTTCATTCGTTAATAGATTAGGTTCTATGGACGAAATACGAAAACGATGCACATCGTTTTGATTTTCAATCGCTCGTACTAAATCAAAAAACGTTTCGTGTCGTTTGCCATTTTGGATACCAAAGTCACCAATATTTACACCAGTCAATACAATTTCTTTCACTCCACTTTCACCAATTTGTGCTATCATTGGCAAAATTTCATCAATTTTACCAGAACGACTTTGTCCTCGTGCCAAGGGAATAGTACAATAAGAACAAGGATAATCGCAACCATCTTGAACCTTTAAAAAGGTCCGAGTCCGATCATTCAATGAATAAGATGCATGATAATCTAAATCATATCGAATTTCAGAGGCAATTATTTTTGGTTTTTGTGCAGAAGGATGTTCCAAATAAGGTTGAATTAATGCTGGCAATTTGAATTTCTCATTAGCCCCCAGCACTAAATCAACTCCAGGAATTTCTAAAATCTCCTCTGGTTTTAACTGTGCATAACATCCAATAATTGTTACAACCGCATTTGGATTAATTTTCTTTGCCTCACGTACAACTTTTTTACACTTTTTGTCAGCATGATCGGTCACACTACACGTATTGATTACAAATAAATCGGGTTGTTCCGCAAATTCCACACGAGAAAAACCCATTGGCTCCAAAGAACGAGCAATGGCACTTGACTCAGCAAAATTCAATTTACAACCAAGCGTATAAAAGGCAACCTTTTTCATGTAAACATATTAGCCCGCAAATTTAATAAAAATGCATGTAAGGAGCGAATTTGAGAAAATTAATTTATCAAACAACTGAACTTTTATTAACGTATATTGCAGGGGGTAAGGGAACGCATTTCCCCCTACATAAGAAGACAAAAAATCACAAATTATAAACTTATATTTTAAATCTGTTATTTGATTATTTTAAAACAAAAATGGCGGGTAAACCCGCCATTTTTCATAAATGTATATAAATGCTTAATTATATTTTAGCTGTTTTTACAGTTTTAATAATTCTAGATGCAACTTTATAAGGATCTGCAGCTGAATTTGGACGGCGATCTTCTAACCATCCTTTCCATCCTTTTTCTACTGTAACAATAGGAATTCGAATGGAAGCACCTCTATCAGAAATTCCATAAGAGAATTGATCAATTGATTGTGTTTCGTGCTTACCCGTTAAACGTAGGTGATTATCTGCACCATACACTTCAATATGTTCTTTAACTACAGGTGCAAATGCCTCACAAATAGTCTCATATGTTTTTCTATCTCCACAAGTTCTCAATACAGAATTCGAGAAGTTAGCATGCATACCTGATCCATTCCAATCCAATGCTCCTAATGGTTTACAATGCCAATTGATTGAAACACCGTATTTTTCACCTAAACGTTCTAAGATATAACGAGCAACCCAAATTTGATCGCCCGCTTCTTTTGCACCTTTTGCAAAAATCTGGAATTCCCATTGTCCTGCAGCTACCTCCGCATTGATACCTTCAACATTCAAACCAGCCTCTAAACACAAATCTAAATGCTCTTCTACGATATCACGTCCAAAAGCGTTTTTAGCTCCTACAGAACAATAGTATGGACCTTGAGGTGCTGGATAACCGTTTGCTGGAAATCCTAATGGCTTATCTGTTTCAGGATCCCACAAAAAGTATTCTTGCTCAAAACCAAACCAAAAATCGTTATCATCATCTTGAATCGTTGCACGACCGTTTGATTCATGTGGCGTCTTGTCTGAATTTAACACATCACACATAACCAAATAACCATTCTTACGAGCAGGATCTGGGCAAATAAAAACAGGTCTTAATAATAAATCAGAAGAACCCCCTAGAGCTTGTTCAGTAGATGAACCATCAAAACTCCACATATCACAATCTTCTAACTTTCCGCTGAAGTTGTTTTCAATTTTTGTTTTAGAACGTAAACTTTGTGTCGGTTTATAACCATCTAACCAAATGTACTCTAATTTTGACTTTGCCATTTTTTAACTTGATTTTGTTGAAAAATACGTTTTTGGGTATTATTTGATACAAAATTAAACCTGTTTTTATTAAAAACAACATTTTTTTGAAAAAATTTAA
>JBEGQV010000117.1:0-11427 GCA_041180785.1 Bacteroidota bacterium
AGTAGCTGGAGGGGATACAGCCTCTGCCTTAGCTTCAGGATGTAGCGTTGTTGTAAAAGCACATCCAGCTCATCCGGGCACCTCTGAAATGGTTGCTCAAGCAATTGAAACAGCGGTACAAAAATGTAGTTTGCCAGAAGGAACATTTTCGTTAATACACGGAAATGTAAATAAAGTAAGTGAAATTTTGGTACAACATCCATTGATAAAAGCAGTCGGTTTTACAGGATCCTATCAAGGAGGAAAGGCATTATTTAATCTTGCAAATTCAAGACCTGAACCAATACCCGTTTTTGCAGAAATGGGAAGTACTAACCCTGTTTTTATATTGCCGGGCGCAATTAGTGATAGGGGAAGTGAAATAGCAGCTGGTTTAGCAGGATCAATTACTCAGGGAGTTGGGCAATTTTGTACAAATCCAGGAATTTCATTTGTTGTTAAAGCTAACAATTCAGAATTGTTTTATGAGCAATTGATTGCAAAAATTTCCGAGGTTTCGGCTGGAATTATGCTGACGCCAAACATAAAAAAATCCTATGATATCGGGGTCAAGAGAATTGCTGAAATTAAAAATGTAGAACAATTAGCTACAGGAGTTAAAACTAATCAGCCTAATTCTGGAATCCCAATTTTATTTAAAACATCTATTGAAAATTATTTTGAAAATGAATTGTTATCAGAAGAAAATTTTGGACCTTCAAGTGTTTTGGTAGAGGCAGATTCAAAAGATAAAATTCTAGAAGCTGCCAAAAATTTAAATGGGCATTTGACTGCAACTGTCATTGGTAATCCAAATGACTTGGTAGAATTTAAAGAGCTGTTTGCAATTTTAGAACTTAAAGTAGGTAGGGTTTTAATTAATGGTTATCCAACAGGTGTAGAAGTTTGTCACTCTATGGTTCATGGGGGGCCTTATCCAGCAACTACTGCATCACAATCTACTTCTGTAGGTACCAATGCAATCAAACGATTTGCAAGGCCTATTTGTTTCCAAGATTTTCCAGATGAATTATTACCTTCTGCATTACAAAATTCTAATCCACTAAACATATGGAGATTAGTAAATGGTAATTTAGAAAGATAACTTAAATCCCCTTTTAAAGGGGCTTTAAGTTATCTTTCTTTCATCCTATAAATTCCTTTTTTAAAATACCATTATTTATTTCAAGTGCAATTATAAAAGCTTATAAAAATCTTCCAACTCTTTGATTATTAAGTTAGCACTTTTCTCTAAAAATAGTACAAAAGCCTCTTCGAATGAAGAGGCTTTTTTTGTTTTTTTAACGTCTTAATTTCTTCTTCTTTTTTGCTTTTTTTCGGTATAAAACGGTATATTTGTTTATTATTTTTATAAAATAGTTAAACAAAACTAAATATTCTCGATCTTTTTTGAAAAAACAACCCATACATATTGTTTGGTTCAAACGCGATTTTCGTTTGGTGGATCAGGAAGCCTTGTTTCATGCGCATCAATCAGATCTCCCGCTTTTGTTGGTTTGTTTTTTTGAGCCAACAGTGATGCACTATGATGATTCCGATGTACGGCATTGGCGGTTTGTTTACGAGTCCATTCAAGATTTGAATAAAAAACTTGCCCCTTTTAACGCCAACCTCTATTTTTTTCATGACGAAGTTAAAACCGTTTTTTCGCATTTAATTCAAGAGTTTGATGTTAAAGCCGTTTTTTCGCATCAAGAAATTGGGAATAAAGTGACCTATGATCGCGATTTGGAAATGAAAGCTTTTTTCAGTTCCAATGATATCGCATGGAAAGAATTTCAACTCCATGGGGTGATTCGAAAATTAAAATCAAGGCAAAATTGGGACCACCGCTGGGAACAAGTGATGCGAGATACGCCTAAAATAATTAAAGAATCGGATTTAAAAACAATTGTGTTACGGGCAGATTTTTATGACCAAATAAAAGGGCCTGATTTAGCCACTGAAATCACCACTCCCAATGCGAATTTTCAACGGGGCGGCGAATATTGGGCCTGGCGGTATTTGGATAGTTTTGTCAAAGAACGCTATGTCAATTACAGCAAACACATTCCAAAACCAGCCTTGAGTAGAAAAGGCTGCAGCCGATTATCTCCCTATTTAACGTATGGAAATATCAGTATGCGCATGATTTATCAGTATACCAATCAGCATTATGAAGCGTCCAAGAACAAACGTGCTATCCTCAATTTTGTATCGCGTTTGCATTGGCATTGCCATTTTATGCAAAAGTTTGAAGACGAATGCGAAATGGAATTTGAAAATGCCAATCGAGCCTATGACACTTTGGTAAAACCCAAAAATGAAACTTATATTAAAGCTTGGCAAGAGGGTAAAACAGGTGTTCCTATTGTCGATGCCTGTATGCGCTGTTTGGTTGCCACTGGCTATATCAACTTTAGAATGCGCGCCATGGTAGTGTCGTTTTTCACCTTTAATTTATGGCAGGATTGGCGTGAATTGCATTTTTTAGCAAGGCAATTTTTAGATTATGAACCTGGTATTCATTACCCACAAATTCAGATGCAATCGGGTACCACCGGAATTAACACGATCCGAATTTATAACCCAATTAAAAATTCGGAGGAACACGATCCAGAAGGGGTTTTTATCAAACAATGGTTGCCCGAATTAAGAGAAGTGCCAATTCATTTGCTTCATGAACCTTGGAAAATGAACGAAATGGAACAGCAGTTTTATAATTGTATCATTGGTAAAGACTATCCCGAACCGATAGTAAATATTGAAGAAAGTCGTAGAAAGGCCAGCGATATCGTTTGGAGTTTTCGAAAAAAAGACGAAGTCAAACAAGAAGGCAAACGAATTTTGCAAAAGCACGTGAGTAACCCCAATAGATCCAACAATGCGAGGAGTAAAAAAACAAAACCTACCAACTAAAACATGTATTGTTTGTCAAAAACCATTCGCTTGGCGTAAAAAATGGGAAAAAGTTTGGGACGAAGTAAAATACTGTAGCGATAAATGCAGAGGAAAAAAATAAACTAAACCATGTCAAAAACCCTTCGATTACTTCTTGGAGATCAATTAAACAGCCATCATTCTTGGTTCAAAACGGTTGATGATTCGGTGACTTATGTGATGATGGAAATTCGCACAGAAACCGATTATGCCACACACCATATTCAAAAAGTAGTGGGTTTTTTCTCGGCAATGCAAGAATTTGCGGCTGAATTGCAATTGCAAAAGCACCAAGTTATTTATTTGCATTTGAATGATGCCAATAACTTACAATCATTTGAAAAAAACATTCGTTTTTTAATCGAAAAAGAAGTATTCACCCATTTTGAATACCAACTTCCTGACGAATACCGACTAGACGAACAGCTGAAAAAGTTATGTCAATCACTTTCCATCACGACATCCATTTGTGATACAGAGCATTTTATGAGTTCGAGAAACGAGTTAGGAGATTTTTTTGAAGGTAAAAAAACCTATTTAATGGAAAGCTTCTATCATATGATGCGTAAAAAACACTATATATTAATGGAAGGAGATAAACCGTTAACGGGTAAGTGGAATTATGACGGCGAAAACCGGAAAAAATTACCCAAAGAGCACCATCCCACTCCGCCCTTGGTTTTCCAAAATAAGGTGACCCATATTGTTTCTGAAATTCAAAAAACAGACATACAAACTATCGGGAACATTGATCCTAACAATTTTATTTGGCCGATCAATAGAAAGCAATCATTAGCATTACTAGAATTTTTTGTAACGGAATGTTTGGCATTTTTTGGGAGTTACCAAGATGCCATGACCCCAAACGAATGGTCATTGTATCACGCCCGCCTTTCGTTTTCTATGAACCTTAAAATGATTTCGCCCTCAGAAGTGATCCAGCGGGCGGTCAAGGAATGGGAAAACCATCCTGAAAAAATTGCGTACCACCAATTGGAAGGATTTGTACGCCAAATTATTGGCTGGCGCGAATACATGCGCGGAATTTATTGGAATAAAATGCCTGAATTTGCCACGATGAATTATTTCAAGAACGAAAACCCACTTCCAGAATGGTTTTGGACGGGTAAGACCAAAATGAATTGTCTAAAAGATGCGATTAATCAATCCTTGAATTATGCCTATGCACATCATATTCAGCGATTGATGGTAACGGGAAATTTTGCGCTTTTGGCTGGAATTCACCCAGACGAAGTGGATGCCTGGTATTTGGGTATTTATATCGATGCGATAGAATGGGTGGAGATTACCAATACACGAGGAATGAGTCAGTTTGCCGATGGTGGAATTGTGGGCACCAAACCCTATGTGAGTTCGGCAGCTTATATTGATAAAATGAGCCATTATTGTGGCAGTTGCTTTTACAAAAAAGCAGTTAAAACAGGTGACAAAGCCTGCCCTTTCAATAGTTTGTATTGGAATTTTTATGATAAAAATGAAGACCAATTAGGTAAAAACCCTAGAATTGGAATGATGTATAATGTCTGGCGAAAAATGAAACCAGAGGACAAAGCCGCCCTATTAGAACAAGCTGATTATTATTTGAAACACCTTAATGAATTATGATAAAGACAGCATTAGTTTGGTTCAAAACCGACTTACGAATCGAAGATAACGAAACGCTTTTAAAAGCTATTGCACTAAGCGAAAAGGTAATTCCTGTGTATTGTTTTGACACATCCCATTTTGAAACCACTTCCTATGGGTTTAAAAAAACGGGTAGTTTTAGAGCACAACTACTATTGGAATCCCTTGCGGATTTGGATACCCAACTAAGATCTTTAGGGTCAGGTTTGAAAATTGTCATGGGCCAACCAGAAATTGAAATTCCCAAACTGGTTCAAGAATACAAAGCACAAAAAGTATTTGCCAAACGGGAAGTAGCATTTGAAGAAATTCAGACTGAAAAAAAAGTTCGAACGGAACTATTTAAATTGCGATGCGAACTAGAAACCTTCAGCACGAGTACTTTATACCATGCCGAAGACCTGCCTTTTTCTATCAAGGACATTCCGGATGTGTTTACCAATTTCAGAAAAAAAACAGAAAAAGATTCCGAAATACGAAAACCATTTCCTGCACCAACGACAATCATTTCGCCTGAAATTCCAGCTTTGAAATTGCCCAATTTAGAATTATTGGGTTTGACAAAAATCAGCATAGATTCACGCGCGGTATTACAATTCAAAGGAGGCGAGACAGCAGCTATACAGCGTTTGAATCATTATTTTTATGAGACCCAATGTTTGTCTACTTACAAAGAAACTCGCAACGGAATGGTTGGCGCTAACTATTCTTCTAAGTTTTCGCCTTGGTTGGCTATGGGTTGTATCTCTCCAAGATTTATTTATGCTGAAATCAAAAAATACGAAAAGGAATTTGGGTCCAACGATTCGACCTATTGGTTGATTTTTGAATTGCTTTGGCGCGATTTTTTTCGTTTTATGTTTAAAAAGCACCAAACGAAATTTTTCTTGTATGAGGGGATAAAAACAGAGAAAGTCAATTCGAAATCGGTAAACGAAAAGTTGCTTTCGCAGTGGATCAATGGCACCACTCCTTCTGATTTTATTAACGCGAACATGCTCGAATTACAACTAACCGGATTCATGAGTAATCGAGGCCGGCAAAATGTTGCTAGTTACTTTTGCAATGAACTCAATATGGATTGGCGCATTGGTGCGGCCTATTTTGAGGAGCAATTAATCGATTATGATGTGTGCAGCAATTGGGGCAATTGGGCCTATTTAGCCGGAGTGGGTAACGATCCAAGAGGACATCGCTATTTTAATATTGAGAAACAAGCAGCCGATTACGACAAAAAGAAATGGTTTCGAAAGTTGTGGTTAGACGATTAATTTATTCGGTTGCAGTTGCAAGAACCACCCATTTTTTATCGCTGTTGAGTTTGAATGAACCAATAAATTCTTTGTTCCATTCATGAGGTGCGATCAGAGATAAAAACTCTATGCCGTCATCACCCAAGTACATATGATAGGTTTCGCCAATTACGGGTTCAAATGAAAATTTAGCGTTGTAGACTAATTCATTCCATTTGAAATCGTTCATCAATTTTTCGTATTCCAATTTCAATTCGGCAAACTTATTTTCAAATTCTTTATTGACGCTATGAATACCTCGTGATTTCCAAGCTACAACATCCTCTGTCTTAATTACAGGAGCACCCACATTAGTGGCATACGGAAGTAAACTGGCATTATAGCCTTGTTCATCAGAATATACGATATTGTCTGGTTTTTTCTTATCCATCGATGGCAACTTTTCAGCATTCAAATTTACAATAAAATAGTGTTTTACAATCGATTGTATTCCATTTTGTTTTGACTCGAGTAGTATCAGAAATAGGATTTGTTTTTTTTATGGAATTTACTCTTAAAAACTACTTATATTTGAAACATTCAATTCCATTTTAATTATATGAAATCTAGATTATTTCTATCGTTTATAACAGGGATGTTGTTGGCTTGCGTGTCTTGTAGTTCTCAATCTGAAGCGACTCCAAAACCTGTTGATCCTGTTGCGACTTCTTTTGTTAAGGGGGCCGACATAGGTTGGCTATCCCAAATGGAAGCTACCGGGTATCGATTTGTGGATCAAGATGGTACCGCAAAAGATGCCTTGACATTACTAAAAGACCGTGGAATAAATACGGTACGTTTACGTGTATGGGTGAATCCTTCCAATCATAAAATAGATGGTCATTGCAGTAAAGAAGAAACCGTAGCAATGGCTGTTCGTGCTAATAAATTAGGAATGCGCATCATGATTAATTTTCATTACAGCGATTCATGGGCAGATCCAGCAAAGCAAAACAAACCCTTGGCTTGGGCTAATCACACAGTGGCTCAATTGAAGCAAGATGTTTACAATCATACCCTTGACGTATTGAATGCTTTGAAACAAGCGGGGGTAACACCCGAATGGGTTCAGGTGGGGAATGAAATTCCTGGTGGTATGTTGTGGCCGGAGGGGAGTACGTCAAATTGGAGTCAGTTAGCTCAATTTTTGAATAGTGGTTACGATGCGGTAAAAGCGGTTGACCCTAAGATCAAAGTGGTCGTTCACGTTGACGAAGGAAATAACAATGCCAGATTCAGATGGTTTTTTGATGCGGCTACGGCTCAAAATGTAAAATACGATATCATCGGAATGTCGTATTATCCGTATTGGATTCATAAGGATTATACAGAAACCATAGCCGACTTAGGAGCCAATTTGAATGATATGGTAGCAAGGTACAATAAAGAGGTGATGGTGGTAGAAGTAGGTGGCGAATATGATAAAGTTCAAAATACCTATGATATGTTACGCGCTACCATTCAGGCAGTTAAAAATGTACCCAACAATAAAGGACTAGGTGTTATCTATTGGGAGCCGCAAGGGGAGAAAACTTGGAGTGGCTATTCCTTGAGCGCTTGGCAAGCCGATGGAAAACCTTCTCTCGCATTAGATGCTTTTAAATAACAATTAAGTTGTAAATATACCATACAAAAGCCACCACTTCTATTGACAGCTAATATTCCAAAATAATTGAGGTATAAAATGAATAAACTGATACGAAATCTAATTCTATTGATTGTGTATTCCCCACTGGTAGTTTCCCAAACTCGGGAGATTAAAGTATTGGATACCAATTGGAAATTTCACAAAGGCGATAGTAAAGACGCATTCCAGGTAAATTATAACGATTCGAAATGGGAAAGGGTAACTGTTCCGCACGATTGGGCAATTTATGGGCCGTTTGACAAAAAGGTTGATATTCAGAACGTGGCTATTGTTCAGAACGGAGAAAAAATTGCCACCGAAAAAACAGGAAGAACCGGTGCCTTACCTCATATAGGAACCGCATGGTATCGCAACACATTTACCCTACCTAAAGATTCAAAAGGGAAGAAAATAGTCCTTGTTTTTGAAGGAGCAATGAGTGAACCCAAGGTGTATTTAAATGGACAAAAAGTGGGTGAATGGGCGTATGGGTATAGTTACTTTTATTTTGATGTTTCTCAATTCATACAAGAAGGAGCAAATACATTGTCTGTACAACTCACCAACAAAGAATTTGCTTCGCGATGGTATCCTGGAGCGGGTTTGTACAGAAAAGTAAGCTTAATTATAAAAAACAAGGAAAGTATTGATCAATGGGGTCAGTTTGTGACAACTCCTTTCGTAAGTGAAAAGGAAGCAAAGGTTGCTATTAAAACCAAAGTCTCGGTGTCAAATGCACGTTTAATTACTACAATTTTTGATGGCCAAGGGAATCAAATTAATTCAGAGGAGTCCACCACTACTTATGGAAATGAGTTTGATCAAAATATTAAAGTAGTACAACCTCATTTGTGGTCTCCTGAAACGCCCTATTTGTATACAGTTGTTTCTCAACTCTATGTTGGTAAAGAATTGAAAGATGAAATTACAACTCGATTTGGAATTCGTGAAATACAATACGAGCCCAACAAAGGTTTTAGTCTAAATGGTAAGATCACTAAATTTAAGGGGGTTTGTTTGCATCATGATCTAGGACCGCTCGGAGCTGCTGTTAATATCTCGGCGTTACGCAGACAAATGAAAATCTTAAAAGATATGGGTTGTAATGCGATACGGAGTTCGCATAACATGCCCTCTTTCGAACAGCTAGAGTTGGCAGATGAAATGGGGTTTATGTTCTTGGCAGAGAGTTTTGATGAATGGGCAAAGCCAAAAGTTGACAATGGCTACCACCGTTTTTTTGACCAATATGCTGAAAAAGATATTGTTAATTTAGTCCAAGCCACCAGAAATCATCCGTCAATTGTGATGTGGAGTGCCGGAAATGAAGTCCCTGATCAATGGGGAGAAGCTGGTGTAAAACGAGCCAAATGGTTGCAAGAAATATTTCATAGAGAAGATCCAACACGTCCTGTAACGGTGGGTATGGATCAAGTCAAAGCGACTTTAGCCTCTGGATTTGGGGCATTGTTGGATGTTCCGGGCCTGAATTATCGAGTGCACTTGTATGATGAAGCGTATCAGAAATTCCCGCAAGGGTTTATTTTGGGCTCAGAAACAGCTTCTACCGTGAGCTCCCGAGGGGTATATAAATTTCCAGTAGTTCAGCAAAAGAATAAGCAATACGATGACCTTCAATCGTCTTCCTATGATTTAGAAGCATGCAGTTGGTCTAATGTGCCTGACGAGGATTTTGTACTTCAAGATGATAAGCCATGGGTAATTGGTGAGTTTGTTTGGACCGGATTTGACTATTTAGGCGAGCCCACCCCTTATGATGAGCGTTGGCCTTCTCGCAGCTCGTATTTTGGGATCAATGATTTGGCAGGTTTGCCTAAAGATCGTTTTTATCTGTACCGTAGTCGATGGAATACAACACAATCAACCCTTCATATTTTGCCGCATTGGAATTGGGAAGGCCGTGAAGGGGAGCTAACCCCAGTTTTTGTATATACAAGTTACAACAGCGCTGAACTTTTTGTAAATGGTAAAAGTTGGGGCGTGCAGAAAAAAAATAACGACACCCCACAAAATCGCTACCGTTTGATGTGGATGAATGTAAAGTATGAACCAGGAACTGTAAAAGTGGTTGCCTTTGACGATAATGGCAAAGTTGCGGAAGAAAAAGAAATTCATACCGCTGGCCAACCCTACCAAATTGTTTTGAACGCAGACCGAAAAACTATTACAGCCGATGGCGAAGATATTTCCTTCGTTACAGTAGCTGTAGTGGATAAAAACGGAATAGTTTGTCCTACAGCGACGAATCAATTACAATTTAAGGTATTTGGGGCAGGGTCGTATAGAGCCGCTTGTAATGGGGATGCAACCTCACTGGAAATGTTTCATAATGACCGTATGAAACTTTTTAGTGGGAAGTTGGTAGTTCTTGTAAAATCCACTACTACTGCAGGCGACATCAAGCTGAAAGTACAAGGTAAAGGACTTAAGAGCGGCACAATAACATTGGTAGCTACAAAATAAAATAGGAGTCAGCTTGGCACTGCCATCATTAGTATAATAAAGGCTATAAAAACATAATAAATGAATGAGATTGTAATTAACAACACCACTACTTTTTTTGAAAAAACATTTGGGAATAGCCCACAAAAAATAGTGGTATCTCCAGGGCGAATAAATATCATTGGCGAACACATTGATTATAATGACGGCTATGTATTGCCTGCAGCTATCGATAAAGTGATTTGTTTTGCTTTTGAAAAAACAAAGGCCTCAACCTCAACAATTGTAGCCATTGATTTGGGCGAAAGAGTCGAAATTGACCTAACATCAGAACCAGCACTTTCAGATACGATTTGGACCAATTATTTCAGAGGGGTACTGCAACAACTTCGAAATAAAGGATTGGTCATTGAAAATTTCAACTGTGTTTTTAGTAGTTCTATTCCTGTGGGTTCAGGATTGTCCTCTTCGGCGGCTTTAGAATGTGGGTTTTTATATGGTTTGAACGCATTATTTCACCTTGATATACAAGCTGTCGACATTGCTTTAATGGGACAAAGTGCTGAACATTGGGTAGGAATTAATTGCGGAATCATGGACCAGTTTTCGAGTGTAATGGGCAAAGCCAATCAAGTAATTAAAATTGATTGCCGTACCTTGGAATACGAATACCACAAGGCTGATTTCAGCGATTATTCTTTAGTGTTGTTTGATAGTAATGTCAAACATTCGCTCTTCAGTTCAGCCTACAATCAACGTCGTGAAGAATGCGAACAAGGCTTGGCTATTTTATCCTCTCATTTTCCAGGAGTAACAAGTTTTAGAGAGGCTACTGAAGCGCAACTACTAAGTATTAAAGATAAAATGAGCGAGGAGGTTTTCAAACGCAGTCATTATGTAATTAAAGAAATTAAACGAGTTAGTTTAGCTTGTGAAGCCCTAGACAAAGGCGATATTGTGGCTTTGGGCCAGTTGCTTTTTGAAACACATGAAGGACTTTCGAAAGAGTATGAAGTGAGTTGTGCCGAATTGGACATGATTGTCGACACCCTTAAAAAAGAACCCGCTGTAATTGGCTCCCGTGTCATGGGTGGTGGTTTTGGAGGCTGTACGATCAACTTAATTAAAAAAGGACAAGAAGAAGCGATAAAAACTAAATTAGCCCAATTGTATCAGGAAACTTTTGGCATCGAATTAAAAATATACGAGGTAACTATTGGGAATGGAACCTCACTTTACCATCCAGCATAATGAGAAAATTTGACATCAACGAAGATCCACACAGACGCTATAATCCATTAATTAATGAATGGGTTTTGGTATCTCCACACCGTTCTAAACGACCTTGGCAAGGCCAAAATGAATCATTACCATCAACGGCTTTACCTCAATACGACCCAAGTTGTTATTTGTGTCCGGGGAATGTTCGTGCCAATGGAATGCATAACCCTGATTACAAAGATCCGTTTGTTTTTAATA
>JBEGQV010000118.1:0-3679 GCA_041180785.1 Bacteroidota bacterium
CCCTGATGTTGATGTAAATGCGCCAATTTATGCCCAAAATCTGACCAATAATTGGTTGATTTTTCAGCCGATTGAATGCATTCCATCATTAGGTATTCTTTCCCTTCCAGTGCGCCGACTCCTATAACGCCAGGAACATCAATGGCACCTGTTTGTTTAATCAATTGTAGGTTCTTAGCTTCCGCTTCAAATAGGCCAAGATGTTCACCTTGTGTCCATTTTATAAAGTATTCAGTGGCTCCAGACTTCACCCTAACAGCCAAATTAAAATTCCCTCCATAGAAAAATTGGAGGTCGTCAATGGATGTTTGTGTACCAAGATGCTGCGACAAAATGGCGGATATAAATTGGTATTGTTCTTGGGACAGCTGGGACATAGGAGAAGATCAGTGCGTAAATTTAGGAATTAAGCGGGATTATCTCGCTTTTTTGTATAATGGAACGGTGCTACAAGGTTCTCCAAAAAATATACTTCGTGCGACGGGTCGCAAACGATTTGTTAATGCGACGTAGGCATCCGTGGGTACAGCTTCTTTGGAACATCCTTTGACGACAATTTTACCATCCATAAACGGGTCAAGGTTTAGGTTTTGAATCATCGCTTGAAACAGATGATTTTCCAAATCAGCGAGTGTCCCGAAATGAACAGTGGTCGCAAAGGGACTAACCTGTGTGCTCACTAACATATAGGCCCATGTAGGGATGATCGCATCTGTGCTACAACCAATCGCCACATGTTTATTCTCATATTGTTGCCAATCATGCGTTTGAACAAAGGATCGAAAATCTTTTTCGCGTAAGGCGAGGCCCATGTAGAGCTGGGGTGCTACATCAATAAACACACGCTCTCCATCCGGCCGAAGACTTTCTAAATCAATTTGAATTAATCCGCTTTGTTGGACCTTGTTGATAATTTCCTCCATACCTATAGTGATTTGATTTTGGGTTTGGTACCCATAAACTCCTTTAAGTATTCCGGTTCGGCTTGAACCAATGGAGCAAAAATCTGGTTTTCGTATGCGCTGTGCGCATCTTTTCCCATATGTTTAGCCTGAGGGTATGGGTATGCTGTTGAAAACTCAATAAGTTGGTTTTCGCATATTTCTTGCCATTTGGAGGCGCCATTCCCAAAAGCAATCGTAGCTTGATTTAGCTCAGCAAAGGAATTGGGCTCCAAAATTACCGCCGCTGTGTGGATGATTTCCGTTTGTGTTTCGTTATCAAAAACGGCTGCGTAAACTTCCATACGCCTTGCGTCTAACATGGGCAATAAGAAGGTTTTTGCTGGAAGATTCTCCCATGAATTGGCCATGATTTTCAAGGTATTTAAGCAAATTAATGGTTTGTCTAAACCAAAGCACAGCCCTTTTGCAGTTGCTAATCCAATTCGTAAGCCCGTGTAGGAGCCAGGGCCAATAGAAACCGCAATGGCATCCAATTGGGATAAACTAATCTTGGCTTGTTCACATGCCTGTTCAATTAATCGCGTTAGCCGTTTTCCATGCCCGCCCTCTTCGAGTGTCTCCGTCGATGCAATTAGCATCCCATCTCGGTGGATGGCCACTGAGCATAATGGGGTAGATGTTTCGATGCAAAGTAGTAGACTCATGGTTTTTCGCGTCGCGTTAAGATAGATGCAAATTTAGTGGGTTTGCCTAACAAATCAACTGCCGCAAGTATAGTCGGGTCTCTTCGAACCGACCATGCATTAAGACCTTTTTGAAGGTAATAATGCATAATCATTTCTTGCTCCAAAAGGGGCTTTAATTCATCAGCATGTCGATGAAATTCTCTCGCTAGTTGTGTGTTCCAGATGTCCGATTGGGCCATAATGTTTTTCTGGAAATCTGCATAATCTGCTTGATCGCGGGTCGACTCCAATAGTTTTTTTACTTGGCTTTCCACCGGTGTTTCGTAGGTAAACTTCGATTTAATAAGCCATGATTTGAATTGTTCCTCAAGACTTGCATTGACGAAGAATTGATCTGCCGGCGCAATGCTCGTATGGCTTGCATGGTATTCGCTAGCAAAAAGAAAGAACATGTCCTGTTTAAGTAATGCCTGCGCAAAAGGGGACAAGGCCTTTTTGTCATTTAATTGATCTGGCAGTATGCCTCCTCCGTCGACTACTTTCCGACCATTCTTCGTATAAAAAGTCTTTGCTGTCGAATCTTGGAAGGCTTTTGCGCTACCATCGGCATTCTTATGCTGGTAATCCAAAGCTTGTATGCAGCGCCCACTTGGAATGTAATATTTAGCCGTCGTAATTTTCATTTTGGTTCGGTAGGGCAGATCACGCGTTACCTGAACAAGGCCTTTCCCATAACTTTTTTGACCAAGAATGACAGCTCGGTCATAATCTTGCAAAACACCGGCAACAATTTCTGCGGCGGAAGCTGAACGATTATTGATAAGAACGACGATGGGAGTTTCAGTATCAATTGCTTGGTTGAGGGCCATGTAGCTTTTGTTCCACTCTTCCACTTTTCCACGTGTTTCAACAATTTTTGTACCCTTGGGAAGGAATAGATTACAAATGTCTATCGCTTGGGTAAGCAATCCACCAGGGTTATTTCGTAAGTCCAGGATGAGTTCTTTCATCCCCTGCTTTTTTAAGTCGAGGATAGAATTTTTGACCTCTTTACTCGCGGAGGCGTTAAAGTCTTCTAATAAAATATAACCTACACCAGGTTGGATGATGGCGGTGTTTACGACGTTTTTAATTTGAACGGTCTCTCGCTTGATACTGAATAGTTGGGTGTTCGCTTTGCCCACTTGAAGTACCTCTATGTTTACATTCGTGCCGGCAGCACCCTTCATCAGAACAGCGGGTTCCGTATCGGGTGTATCTTGTAATCGGGTCCCATTAATTGCCAAAATTTGATCACCTATCCCCAGTCCAGCACGGTGGGCAGGGCTATTTTCTTCAATGAATGTGATTCGATGCGTTTGATTGATTTCAGCCAAAATGATGCCAATTCCTTGGTATTTACCGGTTGTCATCTGGAGGAAATCGTCTATTTCGTCCTCGGGATAATAAACAGTATAGGGGTCGAAACTTTTTAATAGGGCTTCAATTGAGGTTTCAGTTGCCTTTTTAGGATCAAGCTCGTCTACGTAAAACGTATTTAGCTCCTTGAAAACAGAGGCGTAAATATCAAGGTTTTTGGCTATCTCAAAGAATCGGTCACCTGGTTTAGCAAAGGCGACAAGTAGTCCCGAAACAAGTAAAAATGCGAGAATGATTCGTGTTCTTATTCGCATACAGCAGGCGTTGTGAGGTCTTTTAAAATACCAATCATACGTTTCTCGATTTTGGCAAAGGGTTCAATACTTGAACCAATATAGACAAAACCGATGTAATCTGGTAATGATTGGAATTCGGGGCCAATGAAATGAGGTTTATTTAATCGATAGGCCTCCCGAATTCGACGTTTCAACAAATTTCGATCGACCGATTTTTTGAATTTTCGTTTAGGAACCGATATAACGATTTTGGGAGCGGGGAGTTTTGCGGATGAATTGGATAGGTACAAAACTCGAAAAGGATAGACAAACCGTTGTGAAACGCTTGTGCTATCCTTTTGGAATAACGAATCGATTAGCTTGACTTGGGTTAATCGTTCGGATTTAGGAAAACTGAAATTCATGGCATGATTACTTATGGAATAAGTAAATG
>JBEGQV010000119.1:0-7621 GCA_041180785.1 Bacteroidota bacterium
ATGAGTTATGGGTTATGATTTAAATATATTTTTCATAACCCATAACTCATAACTTATAACTCATAACCTATAACTCTTTTTACCAAAAATACGTATACAAGAACAACAACATCACACAAACTACCACGGTTCCAACTAAGAAACTTGGGGTAAGTTTGAACATAGATGGGTCGATTTCAAGACCTTTTGGATTGTTTTTACTTTCTGGATCTGCTAATGTGATGATCACCATGGAAGTTACACAGAAGATAAACACCCAACCCATACGATCCATGAAAGGAATCATCATGGTACCTGTTTCATCAGCGTATGCGGTATAGAATAAACAATCGTTAACGCCTGTCCAAGTTGGAATATACTTACTTAAGATCGAGAAAGTCACACCACCAATCAAGGCAAATAAAGCTGCTTTTGAGGTAGTACGTTTCCAAAAGAAGCCTAATGTAAACAAGGCAAAGATACCTGGAGAAACATAACCTGTGTATTCTTGAATGAATTGGAATCCACCCTTTTTATCGATACCCATTAAAGGGGTTACGACAATCGCTAAGATCAAAGAGGCAATTACAGCGATTTTTCCTACTGATACCAAGTTCTTTTCTGAAGCTCCTGGATTTAGGTATTTCTTGTAAATATCTAATGTAAAGATAGTAGAAATTGAATTGGCCTTACCAGCCATAGAAGCTACCACTGCAGCCGTTAAGGCTGCAAATGAAAGGCCTTTTAGGCCGTTTGGTAACAAATTCAATAAAATTGGGTACGCGTTATCTTTATTCACCACACCATTGGTCAACATTTCTTGTTGGAACATTCCCTCTTTGTGCAATAAATACGCCGCGATACCTGGCAACACCACAATGATTGGCATCATCATTTTTAAGAATGCTGCAAACAAAATACCGTTTCTTGCAGTTGGAAGATCAGCTCCTAAAGCACGTTGTGTGATGTATTGGTTGCATCCCCAATAGTTCAAATTGATGATCCACATTCCACCGATTAATACGGTTAGTCCGGGAAGCGAAGGATAATTCTCATTTCCTTTCTGTAAAATCATGTGGAAATGCTCAGGAGCTTTAGTCATTAGGTGATTCAAACCATTGAAGAAACCCGTATCGCCATAATGCTCCGAAACCATATTTAGGGCCAAATAAGCCGTTACTAATCCACCAAACACCAAGAAAACAACTTGAATCACATCGGTATAACCAATTACTTTCATTCCTCCCAGCGTAATAATTCCCGCAAAAAGCGACATTCCGATCATACAAACCGTAATAGAAATCCCCGAAATAGCCGAAACAGCCAAGGCACCAAGATATAAAATAGAAGTAAGGTTTACAGTGATATACAACATCAACCAGAAAACCGCCATGATTAAAGACACGGTTGGGCTGTAACGCTGACTCAAGAATTGAGGCATCGTGAAGATTTTGTTCTTCAAGTAAATTGGCATGAAGAAAATCGCCACAATTAATAAGGTAGCAGCTGCCATCCATTCATAGGTTGCAATGGCTAATCCCATTTTGAAACCATCGCCCGAGGTACCTATGAACTGCTCAGCAGAAATATTGGAGGCAATTAAAGAAGCCCCGATAGCCCACCAAGTTAATGAACCTTCTGCTAAAAAGAAGTCGTTAGATGATTCAGCTTGAACTTTTTTCTTGTTGTACACCCAATAACCATAAGAGGCCACAACAATAAAATAAAATAAAAATACGAGGTAATCAAGAGTCTGTAAACCTTGTGATTGCATAGAGTTTAATTGTTTTGAGGTAATTAATTTTACTAAAATAGTATATTATGCCAAAAAAATAAAATTTTTTATGGAATTGGTTCCACCAGCACCACTTCTTCCCTTTCCACAATCACTTGTCCGGCGGCTAAATCCTTGGTTTTGCGAATGTATTTTTTGGGTGCCATTTGCACCGGAACGAGCTTTTCGTGCTGGCGTTTGGAGTAATAGGCTGCCAAGGAAGCAGCGCGTTCAATGACGGGTTTGGGAATGGGTTTGTTTTGTGGATTACGAATGATGACATGCGAACCGGGTACATCCCGGGCGTGCAACCAAAAATCGGTTTTCCTGGCATGTTTAAAGGTTAGCAGGTCGTTGGTCTTGGCCGACTTACCCACCCAAATGTCCCAACCCATGCACTCATATTCGGCATAAGGCAAGTCTTCCGTTATTTCTTTGCTGGTATTTTCTACTTTCAAATACGTGGCAAAGGGTTTTAATCCTTTTTTGGTGACAACTTCTTGTACATCTTGCAAGGCACGTTGATAGGTCAATAATTCGCTTTGCTTTCTGTCCCAATTTTGTTGCCAGATCTCTACTTCTTTGTTGAAATTCTTGGCTTTTCGATAATAATTTTCGGCATTTTGAATGGGACTCATTTTCGCATTCAACTTGATTTGGATGGGTTGATTGCGGTAAAAATCATCCAAAGTCACACTCGCTTCTCCGTCTGGAATGGCATGAAGATTTGCCATTAAAATATGTCCGATTTCCTCCAAAGAAATACTGTTTTCTCGTTTTACTTGCTGTTTTTCTAAGTCTTGGAGATACAAACTCGTCTTGGCTATTCGCTTTTCGAGATTAGAAATAATCAGATTTTTCTCTCGCTCAAATTCACCAATTGACCAATGAAAATAAAAGAGTTGATTCAAGGCCTCAATGGCTGTGGTACCCTCCCATAATAATTCAAGGGTCATGGGCACTAAACTCAAGACTACTCCTTTCGAACCTAAATAGCAATAAAATGTACCTTGTGCTTGCAAGGCAAGCACTTCTTGGATCAAGTCCCAACGAGCATGAAGATCCCTTGTTTCAAAATCTTTTGCTTGCAAATAGGTCAAGACCTCTTTTGCGAAAGTTGGGAAAACAGACTTTATTTCCCCATGATTGGCCAAAAATGCCTCAAAAGATTGATCAATGAATCGAGAAAGTTGCGAAATCACAATTTCTTGATCTTTCTTTAATTTCTTTTGAAATTGTCCTTGATAGTCATCATCTCTAAACAACAAGACATTTCCCCTATTGCCAAACAATTTAAAAAGCATTTTATAACCACCTAAAAAATGAATGGAAAAGGCACGTTCATTTTCATAAAGCTCAACCTCCTGCACTTCGGCAAGTAATACTTCAGAAAATAAATCGACAGAGTTTCGACCCGCTCTTCTGAAATCATCTAAAAAAACGAGTGAGGAAAATTGTCCACCCAAATAACACTTGATCCAAAAATCATCACCATTTTGTCGTTCAAAACCCAACATCAACTCATCTTTTTCCTGAGAAAAAGATTGCTTTAAGCGAGCATAGCACAATTTTTGACGCAATTCTGCGACTAAAAATTTCAGGAAATAATAATTATTGTGCATTTTGCTTAAAATTTACCATGAGTACCCCCACTTCCTACCTGACACTTACTGGCCATACCGAAGGACTTTACAAAGATAAAGGAAGTAAATTTATTGCCTATGCCTATCCAGTGAAAGATTTGGAGGAAATTAAGACCTACATCCAAAAACTAAAAGAGGAACATCCAAAAGCTCGACACGTCTGCTACGCCTACCGATTAGGTTTTACTCCCGAAGAAGCTCGTTCCAACGACGATGGTGAACCTTCCGGCTCAGCAGGAAAACCTATTTTAAATACCATTTTATCAAATAACTTATATTACACCTTGGTAGCTGTTGTTCGATATTTTGGTGGGACACTTTTGGGCGTTCCTGGACTCATCCATGCCTACAAGGAAGCTAGTCTGGATGCGCTGAAAGAAGAAAATATCTATGTAAAAGAACCGGAGAAAATCATTCAAATTGAAATTGGTTATGCCGAATTAAATGATTTAATGAAAATTATTAAAAAATATCCGGTCAGAATAGTAAAACAAGAAATCAATAACCTTTGTACCTTTGAGTTAGCTTTTAAAATGAGTGATGAAGAAATGGTGATGAGAAAGTTTGAAGATTTTAAACAATTATAACACATAACCTATAACTCATAACCCATAACCCATAAACCATAACTCATAACCCATAACTAAATGACCTATTTCAAACTCTTCCACACCCCAAAAGGCACCTTGATTCAATCTTCAGAATCAAATCTCACTAAATTCACTCAATCGATGCATTGGGATGATTTGATTAATCAGGATCAATTATTTAATGCTTGTCAAAACTTATTTGAAAAAGCAACAGAGACTGATTTCAACAATCACGAAATCCTTCCTCCGGTTGGTCAACAAGAAATTTGGGCAGCGGGAGTTACCTATTTGAGAAGTAAAGTAGCCAGAATGGAAGAGTCGAAAGAATCAGGGGGAGATACGTTTTATGATAAGGTTTATTCTGCCGAACGTCCAGAGATTTTTTATAAAGGGAATGCACTTAGAGCCATTGGAAATGGCGGACAAGTTCGCATCCGAAAGGATGCGATTTGGAATGTTCCAGAACCAGAATTAACCCTATTTATCAATAAAAACAAACAAATCGTAGGTTATACTATTGGAAACGACATGAGCTCTAGGGATATCGAGGGAGAAAATCCATTGTACTTACCGCAGGCAAAAGTGTATGATGGCAGTGCTGGTATTGGTCCTGTACTCTTGGTTCCGGAAAAGCCTTTGGCTCTAGAAACGGTCATCGACATGAAGATTTACAGAGAAAAGGAATTAACCTTTCATGGAGACACACAAATTTCTCAAATGAAAAGAACACATGCTGAATTGGCCGAATATTTAACACGCGAATTAAGCTTTCCAAAAGGAGTCTTTTTGATGACTGGAACCTGTATTGTACCAGATCCTCCTTTTACCCTGCAAGCCAACGATCGCATTGAAATCAAGATTGAACCTATTGGAACTTTAGTACAAACTGTAGCAGCACAATGACCAGCGGAGCACAATTAATTGGATTTGGAACTTCCAAATCAGGAAATGATACATTTTATGGTAAAATTGCCACAACAGGCGATATTTTACCCACTTCTTTTCATGAATGTACAAAAGAAGAATTAGAGGCAGCCGTTCAATTGGCCAAAGAGGCTTTTCCAGTCTATCGAAAAAAAACCGATGCAGAAAGAGCAACTTTTTTACGAGCCATCGCACAAGAAATCAACAACTTAGGGGATGAATTGATCGAAATAGCTTGTGCAGAAACAGCCTTACCTACGGCACGTATTCAAGGAGAAAGAGGACGTACCACCGGACAAATTGAAGCCTTTGCCGCATTTATTTCAGATCCGGCATGGACAAAATCCATCATTGATCCAGCTCAACCCAATCGTGAACCCCTGCCCAAACCACATTTGGTGCAAAAACAAATTCCATTGGGTCCTGTAGCTGTTTTTGGAGCAAGTAATTTCCCATTAGCTTTTTCTGTAGCCGGTGGGGATTGTATTTCAGCGCTTGCTGCGGGTTGTCCAGTCGTTTTTAAAGCCCATCCGGGTCACCCCAATACCTGCGAATTGGTCGGAAAAGCGATTATTAAAGCTGCGCAATCCACTGGCATGCCAGAAGGCACGTTTTCCATGATTCACGGGAGAAAACATACCGTGGGCGCACAACTAGTTCAACATCCGAGCATCAAAGCAGTAGGATTTACGGGAAGTTACCAAGGAGGAAAAGCCTTGTTCGACTTGGCGGTACGCAGACCAGAACCGATACCCGTGTATGCAGAAATGGGAAGCATCAACCCAGTAGTTTTACTTTCTGAACGAATCAAAACTCAAAGTGAAAGCTTAGCTGAAGGACTTTCAGGCTCAATTTGTTTAGGAGTGGGGCAATTTTGTACCAATCCGGGTTTGGTGTTACTCTTGAAACAAGATGTCGATTTTCTACAAAAAGTAGCAGATAAATTGAACCAGATGCCTCTAGGCACCTTCTTAAACGAAGGCATTGCTTCTGCCTTTCAAATCGGAGTAGAACAATTTACGAAGCATCCAAAAGTAAAGAAATGGACTAAAAATGAAGTTGGTCCCAATTTATTCTCTGTTGATTCAGCGGAAATTGCTCAGCATCCTGAATTATTAGAAGAAGTATTTGGTCCGAGCACCATTGCCATTGTTTGTGAAAACAAAGCTGATCTAATTCAGGTGATAGAAAATCTACCAGGTCAATTAACAGGAACCATCCAGGCAGAAAAAATTGATTTAGAAGCAAATATGGACATTGTAGAAGCTCTCGAACAACGAGTGGGAAGAATTCTTTTGAACGGATACCCAACAGGTGTGGAAGTTTCTGCTGCCATGGTTCATGGTGGACCCTTCCCTGCAACCACCGATGCACGAAGTACCTCTGTGGGCACCCAGGCTATTTATCGATTTACACGGCCAGTTTGTTGGCAGAATTATGAAAATTAGTGAGCTAGTGAGCTAGTGAGCAAAGTTAGTCAGAAATAGATATACTTACTCTGCTCACTTTGCCCACTTTGCTTACTTATATCTCCACTTCCATATTCTCAAAAGTCAAATTTCCTTCTTTATCCACATCCATCATCACGGCGGAGTCTTTTTGAACCCTACCAGACAAGATTAATTTAGATAATTCATTTAATACGGCGCGTTGCAATAATCTTTTCATTGGTCTACCACCATAATTTGGATCATAACCATCCTTTGCTAATTTAGAAAGCGCCTCCTCTGTGGAATCCAAGGTAATGTTTTGTTCTGCTAAACGTTTTTGAACTTCTTTAAATTGGATACCTAAGATTTGACGTGCATGACTTTCAGTCAATGGTTCAAACAAGACCACTTCATCCACACGATTCAAAAATTCCGGACGAACTTGCTGTTTCAACAAGGCCATCACTTCCTCTTTGGTTTCATCCAACACAATTTGGTTATTCCATCCTTCCATTTCAGACATCTTTTCTTGAATCAAATGCGAGCCAATATTGGAAGTCATGATAATAATGGTGTTCTTAAAATTGGCTGTCCTACCCTTGTTGTCGGTCAAACGACCTTCGTCCAACACCTGCAACATAATATTCCAAACATCTGGATGCGCCTTCTCAATTTCATCTAATAAAACTACGGAATACGGCTTTCTACGAACAGCCTCTGTTAATTGTCCACCTTCATCATAGCCTACATATCCTGGAGGCGCACCAATCAAACGGCTCACGGCATGACGCTCTTGGTACTCCGACATATCGATTCTTACGATCGCATTTTCATCATTGAATAAATAAGATGCTAAAGATTTAGCCAATTCGGTTTTACCCACACCTGTGGTTCCCAAGAAGATAAACGAACCAATCGGACGTTTAGGATCTTGTAATCCAGCTCGTGAACGACGCACGGCATCAGAAACCACTTCAATGGCATAATCTTGTCCAGCCACACGCTTGTGCAACTCGTCTTCCAAGTGCAACAATTTATCAACTTCCGTTTGAAGCATTTTGCTTACCGGAATACCCGTCCATTTTGCCACCACTTCCGCAACGTTTTCAGCTGTTACTTCTTCTTGTAACATGCTATCATCTCCATTTGAGGTAGCTTGCAATTCTTTCAATTTATTCTCCGATTCAATTAATCGACCGTATCGAATTTCAGCTACTTTTCCATAATCACCCTGACGCTCTGCTTGCTCGGCTTCCAACTTCAACTTTTCAATCTTTTCTT
>JBEGQV010000120.1:0-6443 GCA_041180785.1 Bacteroidota bacterium
GTATCAATCCAAACCTGTCCAGAAAACAATAAATCCATTGGATTTTTGGGTTCATAATCGATTTGGTAACAAATATGACCGTCGACATTCAACGTATCACCCATAAAATAACGATAATTCGCCTTCCAGCCCTCGCCTATCGGACTTGCGAAATCCTTCCCAAAAAATGGCACAAAATTTTGATAGAAATTATAATTCGCAAATAAATTACCCCCTAATAATTGTGAGACAAAGCCACCTTCTTGAACACCCACACCTTTGATGTTGGTCTTCAAAATTTCTTCTCGTTTGCGATTCGGACTGCTTAAAAAATAAAATTTGGAAATAGCCTCTGAAATATAAGTTGGAATAACAAGTTTACCGTCTTCACCTGCTATTTTTTGAAACTTCTGAATAGAAGTTTCGATTTCTTTCATAAATTTCTTTTCTCGAAATTTATCAGAAATATTATCCACATCTAATTCAATTTTAGAATAGGAATCATATTCATAGGCCGATAATTTTGAACGATCATTTTTTAATTTATTGGCCTGCAGTTTTCGTAGAACCTTATTAACAGGGTTTTCACCAGAATAGACAATTACCTCCGCAAGTGCTTTTTGAGCAGGTTCAATTTGAAAATCAATTACTTGATTTGGAATTCTTGCAACTTTTTTGATTTTTCGTTTGTACCCAACAAAAGAAACAAAAAGGGAGTCTGACAAACTCTTTGCTTTTAATTCAAACTGTCCTTCAAAATTGGTATTGGTACCATAGGGTAAGCCCTTTAAACCAACCGAGGCAAATGGAATAGGATCTCCATTACTCGCGTCTGTAACACGACCTTTGATCACATATTGCGCCTTTAGATTAAATACCAAAAATGGCATAATAATCCACAAAAAAGACTTAATAAGTTTAAAAGACATAGGAGCGCTCCAAAAAATTTATCCAAAATAATAATTTTAAGACAAAAATGCCCTATTGATTGGAAAAAAATGTTGATTCGTCGATAAATTTCAAAAATTTCTGCAAAGCCATTGCCCGATGGGCAATGCTATTTTTTTGTTCAATAGTCATTTCGGCAAAGGTCAAAGAAAAACCATTCGGCACAAAAATGGGATCATATCCAAACCCTAGACTTCCCCTTGGGCGGTCGATTATTTGACCCTTAATTTCTCCTTCAAACTGTACAAATTCACCCTGGTGATGAAAGGTAAGAACGGTCACAAAACGAGCAGATCGATCGATGGTATTTTGTAGATTCTTTAACAATAATTGTATGTTATCGACATCATTTTTTTGATTACCCGCATATCTAGCCGAATAGACTCCAGGCGCTCCTTGCAAGGCATTGACTTCTAAACCTGAGTCATCTGATAAACAGACCACGCCATACTTTTCAGCAATAAAGGCTGCCTTTTGGTGTGAATTTTCCGCAATGGTTTTACCCGTTTCAGGAATGTCGTCCACTTGACCTAATTCATTGATGGATTTAACAAAAAATCGGCCCGCTAAAAGGGCCGAAAGTTCTTCAATTTTATGCTTATTCTGGGTAGCCAAATAAAGTTCCATGTATTAAGGAGCAACAACTTCTAATTCAAAATATAACGGACAATACCCTGGAATGGTGGTATTTCCTGTGGTACCATATGCTAGTGCATATGGAATAATGATTTGCATTTTCTCACCTTCGTTCATTAATAACAAAGCTTCTTCAAATCCTTTAATAAAACTTCCAGAGTTCATGGTCAACGTAACACCTGTACCCTTATCAAATACATTGTTGTATACAACTGAATTGGTGCTGGCATCGAAGTGGTTTAAATTAAATCCATACTTTCCAACATAACTAAATTTACCATTGTAGCCATATTCAATTTTTTTGGCTGTCGGAATTTCTTTTATTTTTTTATAGATCAAACCAGAGGTTGTGGTTTTAGCATCTGTCATGTTATTGTCAGCTTTCATACGATCCAATAATTGCGCTTGAGTAAGAATTTTTACAATTTGCGCATCCACACGGAAACACGAATAAGCTGGATAAAGATCTGTAGAATTACCCCCATAAGCTAAATTAGAAGGCAATAAGAAAATTCCCTTGTCCCCTGTATTCAAATAACTTAGCGGAATATTGTAAATACTTCCTCCGAAACCGCCAGCAATGAGTGACCTCACTTGTCCTTTTGAAGTAGCCGAAGAATCAATAACGGTACCCGACAAAAGTGTTAATTTATAATAGAATTCAATCAAATCGCTTACTTGCGCCTTTGCTGTTTGTCCGCCGGCAGTAATTTGATAATACATTCCATCAGATGTTTTTTGAACCGTCAAATTCTTGGTCTTTACATAATTCTGAATTTCAGCATCATTGTCTAAAATTTGGGCCTGGTATTCATCTTTTAAACAAGAAGCTAAAAGAAATAAAATCCCTACAAAAAATATACTTTTAACAAATTTCATGAATGGAGCTATTTAATCTTTGTCATGTTAAGTTCAAATACTAATGGTGAAAAGCCTGGAATTGAACCAGAACCCTTTTCACCATAACCTATGGTTGAAGGAAAAATCACAATGGATTTTTCGCCAACTTTCATCTTTTCAACTCCTAATTGAAAACCGATAACTGTTGAAGTTCCACCTGCAGTTACTTGAAAAGAATCTGTTTTTGCAACGTTACCATCAAAAATCTTACCATTCGTAAATCGACCAATATATTTTAAATACATTACTTGTCCGGAAGTTGCAGGGCTACCTGTCCCCTCAACCAAGCGGATATAGCGTAATCCATCAGCTAAATTTTCAGTCACAGTATAACCTTTGGCCTTTATGTACTCGTTGATTAAATCATTTTGCGAACGAATGGTCAACGATTTAATGGTTACTTTCAAAGGAGTATAGGCAGGTAAACCAGGAAAAGCTTGAGATGTTCCTGGGATTCCCATTACGGCTTGCTCTCCTTCACGAATGTTTGCAAAAATTTTACCAAAAATCGGATTCAAAAAACCATAACGATAAATTAATGGTTCGTTTGTTTTTCGATTGGTACTGTCTAATACTTGTCCTGTCAATAAATTGGCTAATTCATAATGAACAATGATTGAATCACCCTTAGATGCCAATTCACCAGTGGAGTTTGCTTTCGTGACACCCACATAGGAACCGTCGGAAAGTGCAGTTGGATTAACCCCTAATTTGGAGAAAAACGACACAATTTGTGTTTGATTTTCTTTAGCACGTACTTCATCTTCTAACTCAATAGACGATAAACAAGAAGCTAATACAACGGATACACCAACTAATCCAGCAACAATCAAAAAAACTTTTTTAGGCAATTTAAACATGATCTTCTTAACGAAAATTTAGGCACTTTATTGTTTGGACTTTTTATTTTTTAGCATGTAATTTCACTTCAAACACCAATACTGAGTTTGCCGGAATTGGACCTCTCTGCTCTGAACCATAAGCAATGGCAGAAGGAATGACAAAAATTGCTTGTCCACCTGGCTTTACTAATGTTAAGGCCTCATTGAATCCTGGAATCATTTGTCCCAAAGGCATTGGAACTTCATTTCCTTTATCAAATTCCTTACCATCCAAGAAAGTACCTCTGTAACTCACGATCCAAGTTTCTCCCATTTTAGGACTTGCTCCTGCACCGGTAGATTGAATAGAATAATACAAACCTGTACCCGTTTGTTGGAAAGTTTTTCCGGATTTTTTAATAAAGGCAGCAATTGCAGCTGGCTCTTCAGCTAAACGCTTGTCAGCTTCCGCTTTCCCTTTAGCAGCCTCCACATTCATTTCTTTTTCAAATTCAGCACGCGACTGAACCTTCAAAATCTTTACTGTATATTTCAAATCGGTTCCTTTTTTCAAGAATGGAGGCAAAGGACCTTGTGTCTGAGTCATTAAGCTATCAATTGGCACTAAGATTGTTGCTGAATCACCAGCTGCTAATTGACGAAGTCCATTTTCGAAAGAACCTTTAAATCCTTGAACGGGCTGAATCAATGCTTTGGTTGGGTTGCCATCTTTGTAGGTGTCTTGCAAAACAGAATCTGCATGATTTTTGATCACCACATGAAAGGTTAAAACATCACCATCTTTCAACTTTGCCGCTTTATCGTCGTGCTGAAAAAACTGGATTTTTACACCATCTACTAGTTCTACTTTTGAATCGCAAGCAGAAAACAAGGCAGCTGCTGCAAAAAGGGTGATAATTCTTTTAAACATGATTTATATTTTAAATTGTAAATTACAAATTTTTAACCTGATTTAGTTGGTCAAGCTGCAAAGGTAACACTTCCATTAGAATTTTCTTTGCTTCTTCGATATTTGATTTCTGAATTCTACCTCCTGAGGCATTTTTGTGTCCACCTCCTTCAAAATGTTTGGCCGCAAATTGGTTGACGGCAAAGGGTTCTATCGATCGGAAAGAGAGTTTCACCCCATCATTCCGTTGAATCAACAAGATTGACCAGATAGAGCCTGCAATTTGTAGCCCATAGTTCACAACGCCTTCGGTATCCCCAGCTTGCGAATTATATTTTTTCTGATCTTCTTCCGTAATCCACATCAGTGTAAGGTGGTAATCGGGCAAATATTCCATTCGATTACTGAGAATATGCCCCAAAAACTTTAATCGATCAATGGAAGCCGAATCAAAGATTTTTCGGTGTACCATGTTGGTGTTTACGCCCAAATCTATCAAATCGGCAACAATCCGATGCACTCGAGAAGTCGTATTCGGATGTCTAAAAGAACCCGTATCCGCCATGATTCCAGCGTATAAAGTTGCACCTATTGAGATATCAAGGAGTGATAAATCTCCCCAAGATTTAATTAATTCATAAATCAATTCACAAGTAGAAGCCGCCCTGGTATCATGAAAATAATAGGCACCGAAGTCCTCAGGATCCAAATGATGATCAATAACAATTTTGGGTTGTGTGGCTGTCTTGATGATATTGGACAAGCCATGTAACCGTTGAATTCCTGAGAAATCTAAACAAAATATCCAATCAAACGTTTTAATCGTTTGTAGCATTTTTTCTCTGTCAGTCGGCACTTCAAAATCCAATACCTCATCAGCACCTTTCATCCACATGAAATGGGAGGGCAAGGCAGATGGCAACCATACATGCACATGCAATCCTAATTTAACCAAGTAGTTTTTGAGCGAAAGACTCGATCCGATTGCATCCGCATCGGGATTAAAATGGGTGGTAATAATGACTTTTTGTCCGGACTTAAACAGCTCTTTTTGAGCAAGCAATGAATTCATTCCTTAAATTAATCCCTTAAATTTGGGCATTCACAAAGTTACAGATAAATTTGAGAAAAATTTTAATATGCCTACAAACAGAACTTTCACGATGATTAAACCCGATGCGGTAGCTGACGGACACGCTGGAGCGATTATTCAACAAATTGAAAAAGCTGGATTTACCATCATCTCCATCAAAAAAATCAAATTAAGTAAAGAGCAAGCCGGACAATTTTATGCAGTTCATAAAGACCGACCATTCTTCGAAAGTTTATGTAATTATATGTGTTCTGGGCTCATTATGCCCATGGTTTTAGAAAAAGAAAATGCTGTGTCAGATTTTAGAACCTTCATTGGATCTACTAATCCGGAACAAGCTGCCGAAGGCACCATACGGAAGCAATTTGCTAAATCTACTGAAGCAAATGCCATTCATGGCTCAGACTCAGATGAAAATGCTCTGATTGAGGCAAATTTCTTTTTTTCCGAAAAGGAGTTGGCGCAAAGATTGTAGAACTTTAGAACTGTAGAACGTTGGAACTGCAGAATAGTAGAATAGTAGAATAGTAGAATAGTAGAATATTAGAATATTAAAAATTTAGAAGTTTTAATTTTGAAACTTTGAATCTTTGAATTTAGTTTTTTTAACTACAGTTCTAAAGTTCTACAGTTCTTCAATTTTCTTATAAAACAACCACCCATTCTCTTCTTTCAATAATTCCAAATTCGGATGATATTTTAAGGCATCCTCGGCGTTTACTTTCATAATGAAATAGATTGGTCTGTCAACAGACTTTGCATTCAATAAGGTTTCGACATCAGGTGAAGATACCGGCTTTTGAAAATACAACAAATGAGCATAAGATTTGAATCCTAGTGTTTCAATATAAACCTTTTGACCAACTTTAGATTCATAAAAATCAATTACGGTTCCTTGTGTATACCCCTCAATTTTAGGAACGACATAGGCCACAAAGATCATCAGAACACCCACTCCAAGAATCATCGTATGAAATACTTTTTGTATCGGATTGCGTTTTTTATCAAATTGTAGATACCATAAAGCCACGATAAAAAACAAACCAATGAACTTTTCATAGCCAGACCAATAAACGGGTGCTTGTAAATTTCCTTGGACAAATACATCCTTAATCATAGGTGAAAAAACATAGGCATATTGTCCAATAATAGGCAC
>JBEGQV010000121.1:0-10557 GCA_041180785.1 Bacteroidota bacterium
CTTTCCCCCTGATACCAAAGAACTCCTTTTAGTTTCAAATGTTGCAAAGGAGCAATCATTGCTTGAAACAATCCTCCTGGTTTTAACCGCACAGAAACTTGAGCAGGAATTGCATTGGCGATAACGGTTTGTACAAATTTCCATTCTCCTGCTAATGAAATCGTATCGGAAGACGTTGTGAGTTCATAACGTTTATCCTTAATAAATTCCGGAATTGTACCATTACTGATTAAGCGAACAGAAATACTATTTTCTCCTGCTTTTAATAGATTTTTTGGCAATGGATAACGTCTGGGTGGATATTGGTAGGAAGTAGTGCCCACAAATTGTCCATTGATAAAAACAGAATCCGCATCAGCTACTCGTCCTAATTCCAAAAGCGCTTCATTGCCAACCATATTTGCAGGCACTTGAATCTTTTTTCGTAGCCAATATACACCGTAAGGATTGCTTGAAGGAATAATTCCTGGCAATTGAACTGATTGCCAATTTGCATCCGATAGATTTTTTCCCTGATCAAAAGTCTGCGTATATTGATACCAAACCTTGTTTTGCAATTGATTTTTCGATTCAATTTCTTTAATTAAATCATCATTTTTGAACTTTTGAAGCTCTTGATAGGCTTCAGGAAAAGATTTCAAGGCCGATTCCGACAACCAAGCTTCAATCGGGGAACCACCTAATGATGAATTGATTATTCCAATGGGTATTTGGTATTTTTGAAACAACTCCTTTGCAAAAAAATAGGCCACACCCGAAAAATCTTGAATGGTTTTTGGATTCACTGAAATCCATGAACCATCTAAAAAATCTGACTTATTCCCTTTAAAATAATATTCATTGGGCACCCTAAATTGACGAATCAACGGAAAATTTGCAGATTTAACCTCTTCTGGATAAGTATATTTTAGTCGACCCATCCACAATTGCATGTTGGATTGTCCGGAAAAAAGAAAAACATCGCCCACATACACATCCTTTACTTCCAATGTATTTTTACCCTTTATTTGAATAACAAAAGGCCCACCGGCCTTTTGTTTTGGCATAAATACCTTCCAATTCCCCTCGGAATCTGCTTGGGTTTGGACATTTTGATTGCCAAACCTTATGTAAATTTTTTCAAAAGGAGAGGACCAACCCCAAACGGGAAAGGCTTGATCTCTTTGCAAAATCATTCCATCTGAAATTAATTTGGGCAATTTAACCTGTGAAAATGCTAGAAAAGGAAAGAAAATAAGGATAATTAAAATATTTTTTTTCATATTTTTTAAGGTAAAATATACAAGCAAAGGATTTATTTACTAATTTTTAGTAAATAATAGACTATCCTTATTCGTGGTAAGGAAAGTTAGCTTAAAAATAAGTTAAATCTTTGAGCATTAAACCTGAAAACATGAAAAAAAGATTTCTGACCCCGTTACTTTTACTTGGCCTGACTCCTTTGGCATTTGCCCAAAATTCACAATTATTTAAAACTCCTCCAAAAGCTGCTAAACCCCGTGTTTGGTGGCATTGGATGAATGGTAATATTTCAAAAGAAGGCATTCAAAAAGACTTAGAATGGATGGAACGTACGGGAATTGGAGGTTTCCAAAATTTTGATGCATCTTTAATGACGCCGGTGATGGTCAAGGAAAAACTTTCCTACATGACAGCACCTTGGAAAGATGCCTTTAGGTTCACCACCGATTTAGCCAAGCAAAAAGGTCTAGAAATGGCCATAGCAGGTTCTCCAGGATGGTCGGTAACAGGTGGACCCTGGGTAAATCCGGGTGATGCCATGAAAAAATACGTATGGACAGAAACCATCATTGAAGGTGGAAAACCGTTTAATGGCACAATCAAACAACCATCTGGATCTACCGGACCAATGCAAAATGCAAGAATTGCAGAAAGCGGATTCGAATCATCTGATGGTAAACCACATCAACCCTTAGAATTCTACAAAGATGTAGCCGTAATTGCCTATCCAATCAAAGGAAACGAGCTATCAACGTTAGAATTAGCACCTACTGTAACAAGCACTGGTGGTACTTTCAGTTTGGCCAAATTAACCGATGGCGATTTAGAAAATTTCGATTATTTGGAACCTAAAACACCTGGTGAGGACACCTATATTCAATACGAATTTTCAAATCCAACCAAAATTTATGGTGTAACCTTTGCCAATGAAGGTTATGGAGAATTGGCCGTTTTTAGAGGTGCAGGGAATAATCGTTCCTTTCAATATTCAGAAGATGGTGTGAATTTTAAAGAATTAATAAAAGTTCCAGGATTAATCACTTCACAAAATACGTTAACATTTGCGCCAATAAACATCAAAAAAATCCGACTAGTGTATAAAACCATGCCACCAGCTCCGGCAGGATTTGAAGCCATGTTTGGAGGTAAAGTAGATACAAAACCCAAAGGAACTCAGGTTTCAGAATTTGTGGTACATACAACACCAAAAGTTAATTTATTTGAAGCAAAGGCAGGATTTGTACCTTGGAAAGAGAATAACATGGAAACAATTCCTTCCGAATTGGGTGCAAAATCAGCTGAAATAGTTGATTTAACTTCTAAAATGAAGGCAGATGGAAGTTTAAATTGGAACGCACCATCTGGCAAATGGGCCATCATACGATTTGGCTATTCTCTAACAGGTAAGAAAAATCACCCGGCTTCTCCAGAAGCAACCGGTTTGGAAGTTGACAAATTAGATCGTGATGCGGTTACACGTTACTTAGAAAACTATTTGGATCAATACAAGGATGCCTCAGGAGGAAACATGGGTAAGGAGGGATTAACGCACATGGTATTAGATTCCTATGAAGCAGGACACATGACCTGGACTCCGGCGATGTTTGATGAATTCAAAAAACGCAGAGGTTATGATTTAAAACCTTGGATGCCTGTTTTAGCAGGTAGAATCGTCAATTCAGCTGCTGATAGTGAAAAATTCTTATGGGACTTTAGAAAGACCATTGGTGAATTAATCGTAGAAAATCACTACGAATTAATTGGCGAATTATTGGCCAAAAGAGGCATGAAGCGCTATACAGAATCACATGAAAATGGACGTATTTATTTGGCCGATGGAATGGATGTAAAACGTAAGGCAGATGTACCTATGTCGGCCATGTGGCAGCCAGGTGCCTTAGCAGCAGGTAAGGATGAAGAAGTTCGCTCGAGAGGAGATATCCGTGAATCAGCATCAGTAGCGCATATTTATGGTCAAAATATTGTAGCAGGAGAATCTATGACTACCGCAGGAAATTCCTATCAACCGCATCCAGGTTCCTTGAAAAGAACAGCTGATATGGAATTAGCTTCAGGATTGAACCGTTTCGTCATCCATACATCCGTTCACCAACCAATGGATAATTTAATGCCAGGTTTTTCACTTGGCCCCTTTGGACAATGGTTTACACGTCAAGAAACATGGGCTAATCAGGCACGCGTTTGGGGAGATTATTTAGGCAGAAGCTCTTATTTATTACAAGAAGGTAAAAATGTCGCTGATATATTGTATTACTATGGTGAAAACTATAATATAACGGCATTGTGTCAAGATGCCCTACCAAAAATACCAGCAGGATATGAATTCGATTTTGTAAACTCCTCAGCTCTAAAAGATGCCATTTCTGCCTCTAATAAAAAACTAATAAGCAGAGGTGGTACTTCTTACAAAATCTTGTATTTAGATGCTTCTGCTCAAAAAATGACCTTAGGTACCTTAAATAGAGTGTTTACTTTAGCAAAAGAGGGAGTCATCGTTGCTGGAACGGCTCCTGAGGCAAGTCCAAGTTTATCTGACAATGTTGACACTTATTCTCAAGTATTGACTCAATTAAAATCCTTACCAAATGTTCAATTTGGCAAAGATTTAGATAATGTATTAACTTCTAAAGGGGTTTCTCCAGATGTGCACATCACGCAAAACAGTGCTGAAATTTTATTTCAGCATCGTACAAATGGTGCTAAAGAAATATATTGGTTAAATAGTAGAACTGAAAATGAAAATTCAGCTCAATTATCCTTTAGAGTTTCAGGAAAAATACCAAAACTTTGGAATCCAGAAACAGGTGAAATTTCATCCATTTCATATGAAACAAAAGGAGGAAGAACTATAATTCCATATTCTTTCAAACCTTGGGATGCTATTTTTATTGTATTTGATGGAGAAACAAAACAACAAAAATTATCCATTCCGTCTTTAAAAATAACTTCTACGAAAACGATAGAAAGTCCATGGAAAGTTGCCTTCCAAAAGGAACGTTCAGCGCCAGCAGAAATGACCTTAACCGTTCTTCAATCACTTGACCAACAGGCTGATCCTGGGGTTAAATATTTCTCAGGCGAAGCAACATATACCAACAAATTTGAAGTCAATTCTATAGCCAAGGGAGAACGAGTTCAAATTGATTTGGGTGATGTAAAGAACCTGGCAGAAGTGTATATCAATGGAAAATTTGTGCAAACTCTTTGGAAAAAGCCATTTGTTGTCGATATTACAGATAAATTTAACATTGGAAGAAATACCTTAGAAGTAAAAGTGATCAATTCCTGGGTCAACCGTTTAGTCGGAGATGCCCAACCGGGTGCTAAAAAGATCACATTTATACCGATGCCAGTGATTAGAGCTGATTCAAAAACTGAACCCTCAGGTTTATTAGGACCTGTGAAAATTAATATATTAAACTAAATGCCTTATTTAAATAAAGTTTACATAATCGCTGCTTCAAGAACTCCAATGGGCAGTTTTTTAGGCAGTTTAGCGCAAATATCGGCCCCTGAACTAGGGGCCTTTGCTGTTAAAGATGTTCTCAAAAAAGTACAAATTAATGTGCATCCTGATAGTATCGTTATGGGAAATGTCTTACAAGCAAATGTAGGACAAGCACCTGCCCGACAAGTGGCACATTTATCAGATTTACCAAATTCCGTTTGTGCAACAACCGTAAATAAAGTTTGTGCATCTGGCATGAAGGCCATTGATATGATTGCCTCAGACATAGCTTTAGGTAAAATAGATTCAGGCATTGCAGGAGGGATGGAATCGATGTCTCAAGTTCCCTATTATCAATCCAATATTCGTACAGGTAAGTCATTTGGTCATTTGCCCTTAACAGATGGTTTATTAAAAGACGGGTTAACGGATGTATCATCGGGAAAAAGCATGGGGGAATGTGGAGATATAGCTGCAGAGAAATTTGGTTTTAGCAGGGAGGATCAAGATGCCTTTGCAATAGAAAGTTATTTACGTGCAGCCAAAGCCTATGAAAATGGAAATTTCCACAAGGAAATTTGTTCGATCAATATTCCTCAAAAAAAGGGTGATGCCATTACCATTGATGAGGACGAATCCTATAAAAAGGTCAATTTTGAAAAAATGAAAAGTTTAAAACCAGCCTTCACCAAAGAAGGTTCGGTTACTGCTGCCAATGCAAGTTCTATGAACGATGGCGCAAGTGCTTTGTTCATTGCCTCTGAACAGTTTTCGAAAACAAATTATTGTCAACCCATAGCGCAAGTAATTGATTATGCGGAAGCAGAACAAGAAGCTATTCATTTCACGAGTACGCCTGTTTTAGCTATACAAAAGTTATTAGATAAAAATAATTTACGCATTTCGGACATTGATTTTTTCGAAATCAATGAAGCCTTTTCCTTGGTTCCAATGATTGCGATGAAAGAACTAAATATTCCGCATGAAAAAGTAAATAGTTGGGGAGGAGCAGTTGCCTTAGGACATCCATTAGGATCTTCAGGATCACGTATTGTCGTTACTTTAGTGCATCAACTACAACAACTTAAAGGGAAATTAGGCATTGCAGCTATTTGCAATGGTGGAGGAGGAGCAAGTGCCATTTTAATTCAATCAGTTTAATATGAAAGTAGTAAAAAATGCTCAAGAGGCATGTAAAGATATTTTTTCAGGTGCCAGCATTATGCTCGGTGGATTTGGATTATGTGGAATTCCTGAAAATTGCATTGATGCCGTCAAACAATCAGGAATCAACCAATTAACTTGTATTTCAAACAATGCTGGAGTAGATGATTTCGGCATAGGCATGTTGCTGCACCAAAAGCAGGTCAAAAAAATGATTTCCTCATATGTGGGTGAAAACAAGGAATTTGAGCGACAACTGTTAACAGGCGAACTGGAAGTCGATTTATTGCCACAAGGCACTTTAGCTGAGAAGATTCGTTGTGGTGGTGCTGGAATCCCTGCATTTTATACACCAGCAGGTATCGGGACAGAAGTAGCCGCAGGAAAAGAACATCGCATCTTCAATGGAAAAGAGTATTTAATGGAATTGGCCTTAACAGCTGATTTTTCATTCATAAAAGCCTGGAAAGGAGATACAGAAGGAAATTTGATTTTTAGAGGCACAGCCCAAAATTTCAACTCCATGATGGCAAAAGCAGGAAAAATTGTCATTGCAGAAGTGGAAGAATTGGTAGAAGCCGGACAATTGGATCCCAATACAATACACGTCCCAGGAATATATGTTCATCGAATTTTTCAAGGAATCAATTATGAAAAACGAATTGAAAAAAGAACTGTGCATATTCCAACTGTGGTTGAAAAACATGCTGCATCGTCTGGATTAGGACTTTCCAAAGAACAAATTGCGCAACGAATTGCCCAAGAATTAAAAAATGGCGACTATGTCAATTTAGGCATAGGCATTCCCACTTTAGTTTCCAATTACATTCCAGAGGGCACAAAAGTAACTTTACAAGCTGAAAATGGATTATTAGGTATCGGACCATTTCCAAATGAATACGAAGTGGATCCGGATCTTATTAATGCTTCCAAACAAACCATCACCATGGAGGAGGGTGCTTCTGTATTTGATTCTGCTGAAAGCTTTGCTATGATTCGCGGTGGTCACGTAGATGTTACTGTATTAGGTGCAATGGAAGTCTCAGAAAATGGAGATATTGCCAACTGGAAGATTCCTGGAAAAATGATCAAAGGAATGGGTGGCGCAATGGATTTAGTAGCATCAGCAAAAAATATCATCGTCGCCATGCAGCATGTAAGTAAAGATGGACATTCAAAATTAATGACCTCCTGCGACCTTCCGATTACAGGCATCAGATGTGTAAAGAAAATAGTAACTGAATTAGGATTTTTTGAAATTGATCCTTCAGGTGGATTTATCTTGAAAGAAAGAGCCCCAGGGGTAAGCATCGATCAAATAAAAGCTGCTACCATTGGAAAATTAATTATAAATGGAGAAATTCCTGAAATGAAATTTTAAACCTTAAACAATAAACAGAATGAAAAAAGTATTTTTGACCCTAAGTTTGATGTTATTCACCACCGTTGCTGCATTTTGTGCGGATATTAATGGTAAGTGGGTAGGAAAAATAATGGATCAATATGATATCTCGTTTACTTTTAAAGTAGATGGAGGTAAATTAACAGGAACTACAAAAGACCCAAGTGGTCAGGATGTAGAAATCTCAAACGGAACTATTGACGGAGACAAAATTAAATTCACGATAGATGTAATGGGAAGTGCAGTAGAAGTAAATGGCACCCTTGCATCTGACATTCTTAAAATGAAAATGAATGTCATGAATAATGATTTGGAATTTGATTTGAAAAAGAGTTTGTAGAGTGAGCAAAGTGAACCAGCGAGCAGAGTTAAAAAGTTACTTTGCTCACTGGCTCACTAACTACTATTTAAAGCCTATATCCGCTAATCCTTTGTGAGAAATCACAATCGCTTCTAAAGGAGTTTCATTTACACAAGCATCTTGCTCAACATAGTAATATTTCATACCCGCTAATTTCTTTTGAGCCAAAATACGTTTGAAATCAATATGTCCTTTTCCAACTGGAGCAAAACGACCTTGATCATCCATATCTTTTACATGCCATAATTTAAAACGACCTGGATAACGCTTGAAATATGCTACTGGATCTGCCCCAGCATTTGTTACCCAATATAAGTCCATTTGGAAATTTACATATTTCGGATTACAATGCTCTAATAAATAATCAATTGTTACGATGCCGTCAGCATCTTTTTGGAATTCAAAATTATGGTTGTGATACAATAACTCTAAACCCGCATTAGCACATTTCTCACCTAACTTATCTAGAATTTCAGCTAATTTCGCTGCGCCACCCTTCATGGTCATTTTTTTATTCACCGCATCATAACCAAACATTCCCATTGGAGGAACTGGAATAACGAAATACTTAAAACCAACTGCTTTTAAATCTGCAATTTGTTGGTCTACATTATCAAATGTTACTGATCCCTGGTGAGCAGAAATGGGTGTTAATTTCATTTCCGTTAACAAAGCTTTAAAATCTGCAGGAGAAAGGTTATAAAATTTACCATTATTGTATCCGGCCGACTCTACATTTACATAACCTGCTTGTGCAACTGCTTGCAAAGTAGCTCGAGCATCTTTCGTCATAGCGTCACGAACGGTGTAAAGTGCCAATCCACCGAAAGGCTTGTCTGCATTAAATGCAGTTGAAACTGGTTTAAAACCAACTAAGGCCACCGCAAAAACCAACGAAAGGCTTATTAACGGCTTTAAAAAACTGATTCTTTTCATAGTTTTAATGAGAATTTTACTTTTTTAAAAATTTAAGACATTAAGTTACTAATTTAGTGTTTAATTTCTTAATTATTAGCAAATGAATTATACAGCAGATCCTAACAGATACGAAAACATGAAATATAACCGCTGTGGAAAAAGTGGTATCAAATTACCAGCCATTTCATTAGGACTTTGGCACAATTTCGGAGCCATCGATTCCTATGAAAATGCGAAAGAAATGATTCATTTGGCATTTGACAAGGGGATCACACATTTCGATTTGGCAAACAATTATGGTCCACCAGCGGGATCCGCTGAAACAACTTTCGGAAAAGTATTGAAAGAAGGATTTGAGTCTCACCGGGATGAAATTATTGTCTCTACTAAAGCGGGTTGGAAAATGTGGGAGGGTCCTTATGGCGATTATGGCTCTAAAAAATACTTGGTAGCTTCCTTAGACCAAAGTTTGAAGCGTATGGGCTTAGCATATGTAGATATTTTCTATCACCATCGTCCAGACCCAAATACTCCTTTAGAAGAAACAATGGCGGCTTTGGATTTGATTGTAAGACAAGGGAAAGCCCTTTATATAGGTATTTCTTCCTATTCTCCAGAAGAGACAAAGGCAGCCTCCACTATTTTAAAACAATTAGGAACTCCATGTCTGATCCACCAACCTAAATATTCCATGTTAGACCGATGGATTGAAGATGGTTTATTGGATGTTTTAGAAGAGGAAGGAATTGGTTGCATAACCTTTTCAACTTTAGCACAAGGGTTATTAACTGATAAATATTTAAAAGGAATTCCAGCAGATTCACGTGCAGCATCTGGTAGAGGAAATGGGGCCATTGAATCAGGTCAAATTGAACCGGATCAACTGAAGATGATTCATCATTTAAATAATTTGGCGGCAGAAAGAGGTCAAAGTTTAGCACAAATGGCCTTATCATGGGCATTGAGAGACCAACGAGTTACTTCTACTATTCTAGGAGTTAGTCGACCTCAACAATTAATAGATTCAATTAAGTGTTTGGATAATTTAACATTCACTCAACAGGAATTAACTCAAATTGACCAAATTTTAAAGGCCTAATGGAAGTTTCGCTTGATTTATTAAAAAAGTACGACGTTCCGGTACCAAGATACACGAGTTATCCCACCGTAATGAGTTGGGAAGAAAATTTGGACCAAGAAAAATGGAAGTCTTTTTTGATAAAACGATTCAATGAATGCAATGAGAAGGAGGGAATCAGCCTTTATTTGCATTTACCATTTTGTGAAAAACTCTGTACTTTTTGCGGTTGTAACCGGAAAATATCCAATACGCATGAGGTTGAAGAGGAATATGTTTTGGCGCTAAAAAAAGAATGGGATTTATACCGAGCTCTATTTCCCCAACAACCAATTTTGAAGGAAATTCATATTGGGGGAGGTACACCCACTTTTTTCTCCCCAAAAAACCTAAAAAGTATCTTTGAACACATTTTTAAAGATTCTATTGTTCCCCAAAATCCAGAATATAGTTTTGAAGGGCATCCTAACAATACAACTTATGAGCATTTAAAAACACTATTTGATTTAGGTTTTCATCGAGTGAGTTTCGGTATGCAAGATAGCAATCCTGAAATTCAAACCGTTATAAATCGCATACAACCACAAGAAAATGTAATTCAAGTAGTAAAGTGGGCGAGGGAGATAGGTTATGAATCGGTCAACTTAGACTTGGTGTATGGATTACCATTGCAGACTCTTGAGCGTATGGAAAAAACCATTCAAGATGCCTTGGAGATAAAGCCTGATAGAATTGCTTTTTACAGTTATGCCCATGTGCCTTGGACCAGCAAAGTTCAACGATTATTTGATGAGAATGATTTACCAAAGGCTAGTGAAAAAATACTTTTGTACCAAATAGGTAGAAAATTATTTACAAAAAATGGATATGAAGACATTGGTATGGATCATTTTGCCTTACCAAGTGATTTGATGGTTAAAACC
>JBEGQV010000122.1:0-16494 GCA_041180785.1 Bacteroidota bacterium
ATTAAACGACTTAGGTAGGAAGTTATTGGGATTAGATGCCTGGTAGACACTAGGACAAACTGATATTTTAATCATCTATTTTTCCTTCAAATGAATCGCTGAATCATTTATGGCAAATGGGTATGTTGAAACCATTTCCAAAATGGCAGAAGAAGCCAGTAAAACAGGACCATAACCATGAGCAGCAAAAGGTGAAACCGGACGGTGATAATAAAATGCCGGATCCCAAGCCAATCCTGTACCTACACAGGTGCCTTCTACATGTCCATTCTCCGAAATTCTACTTTGTACTGCTTGATAAGCCAATAAGGCCGAAGGAGCATAAATTCGAACATCTAACCAACCTTTATTGATTCCTTTGGCCATCACATAACTATATATGGCGGTTGCGGAGGTTTCTAAATAAGAATCATTTTTATCCAATAATTGATGCCAAAATCCTGTACCATCTTGTAAGGCCATCAATCCACTTAAATGACGTTTAAATTGAGCTAACAATACCGGACGTTTCGGGTGATTTGCTGGTAAATATTCCAACATTTCACACAAGGTAAGAATCGCCCAGCCATTGGCTCTACCCCAATGAAATTCTGGATGTGTATCCGCTCCTTCTAAATAACCGTGCATAAAAATGTTTAAATTGGGATTAAACATTCGTTTTTTATACGACTCGTATTGAAAAATTGCCTCATTAAAATAACTCTCGTCTTTTGTACTCACTCCCATTTGTAACAAAGCTGGAATGGCCATGTACAAATCATCTAACCACATGGTATGATGCAATGGACGTATGCGTACCAAAGTTTTATCTGGCAAGCGATGCTCCTCTTTTAAAATAAAATCTTTGGCGCGTTGCACTACATAAGATAAATCGCCGGTATATCCAGCACGCTGGGCCTTAATGACCCCCATCGACATTGCTCCGATATCATCCAAAGCCTTTGGATAAACCAATCCGCGTAATGCATGCTGTTTTTCTGGATGTTGAAGACTAAACTCCTTAGCAGCAGGCAATGCTTTTTCTATAAAACTCAAGCGATCAAACACATATTTTTTGAAGCGTTCTTGGCCAGTCAATTGATGTAAAGCCAACATACCTGAGTAGGTCACACCCCATTCATAAGATATAGGTCTAAAATCCCCTTTCGAAAATTTTATCTGATCGGAATATGTTTGACCTGGCTCCCACTTTTGTCCACTTACTGCATCAATCATGTGCGTTGGGGTGGCTGCCTCCAAATAATTGAATATTTTATCCACATTTGCCAAAATCGATTCTTTGGTTGCAACCTTATAGGGAGTTGGGTAATCTGGCTGAAGGGCATGCAATGGCGCATTGTTATCATTTGCATTAGTGATATTTTTTTGGGCAAAAGAAACAGATGCAATGGTTGCAAAAACGGCTGTATAAAATATCTTTTTCATGTAGTTCAATTTTATCATAAAGAGAAAAAGGAGATTCATTTACTCTTTATCTTTGGCAAAAAAGAAAGGCGGGATGTCCCGCCTTTCAAATTCACTTAATCCTTTTTGAATTAGTTTTTCGCTTCAATACCAGAAATCGAAACTACGATTTGGGTAGCCCCTGCATTTGGATTAACAGCAACAAAATAAACATCATGAGCTCCCTTTGTTTCCTGAATGGCTACGTTTTGCGAACGTGGACCCATATTACGAGGAGGACCACCTGCTGGCATTCCTGCTGGAGCGCCTGCAGCACCTGGAGCTGCTGGTGCAGCGGCTGCCACTGGAGTTCCTAAAGAAGCACCTTTTTGATTTGGATTTGCAGCTGGAGCAGGTCCACCAAATCCACCATTAGACACCTCAATCATATTGGTTTTTCCAATGATTGGTCCATCTGGAGCATCAATATGAATTTCAACTACACCACCTGAAGCTGAAGTTCTTGCTTGAGCTGAGGCCGCAATGTCGAAAGATTTCACATCTGTCAAATCAATTGATTTGTACATCAAATATGGATTCTTACCCACCATATTGGTTGATCTTCCTGGAGTAATTAATTGTTGAATACCATATTGAACGTCTGATTTCTCTACATCCATTTTTGGATTACGCAACATCACCCATTTTTCTGTTTGAGCAGAAGGAATTTTATTTTTTCCTTTATCCATATACGTTGCGCGAATTACATACACTCCTTTTGAACTTGCATGCTTTGCAGGAACTTTTAATTCTAAATCGCCTTTTAACCCAATTTTATTGGAAGCTTGTTTCTCACCTAAGCTCAAGATATACTCCACAATTAATTTTGCATCTCCTTTGCTAATCGAAGGGTGCGCACTCATGGCATGCTCTCCCCAAACACCACCACCACCGGTAATAATTTTATTACTTAATTGATCTACCACATTTTGACCTTTGTATTTATCAGCAATCTCAACATAAGCAGGTCCTACAGAACGAACTTCTTTTAAGTGACAAGATTTACAATCGTTTTTATTGATGATTTTTAATCCTGCGGCAGCAAATAAGTCAGAATCTGCTTTACGATGCGATTGTGACATTTCAATTGGATCATAGGTATCCGGAATATAATCTAAAGTAGTCGCTACTGCATCCTCCGTAATTTCTTTTCCTAAGCTACCGTCTTCCTTGTCAGATACTTTCACCTGATAGTTGATTTTCTTATTAGGGAAATAGAACGTTTGATTAGCACCGCCTAAATCAACTTCTACTTGTGGAGGCTCATTACCTGCTAACAATTCTAACGTCGCATAATTGGTCAATCCTTTCGGATCTTTCACTTGTAACAAAACTTGGTACTTACCTGCTTGCGCAAGTGACAAATCAGGATTTGCACCCGATAAGGTTTTCACCAATTTACCTTGCTTCTTCACGGTCCAAGTATAGGTCAATTTATCTCCATCATAATCTTTCGATCCTTCAGAAGATAATTTTGTTACAAACGGCAATGCGCCTTGCAATCTAGAAGCTGAAGCAACCGCCACCGGTTTTCTGTTACCTCCTTGGTATTCGATTTTTACAATGCGCGCATTGTCATTACCTTTAAACCAAGCTGAGCCATATTCTAAAACATATAAATCACCATCTGGACTAAATTTCATGTCGATTGCACTACCAAAAGAAGTACTTGGCATAAAACGCTCCATCGACTTATAATTTCCATTTTCATCTAAGGTAATCGACATAATCCAGCCACGCATAAATTCTACAGCCAACCATTTATTTTCATAATAAGCTGGGAAAGCACGCTTAGCATTTGGAAAATCCGAACGGTGATAAATGGGTCCACCAGTCGCACTTCTTCCGGATGCTCCAACTAATGGAAACTCTTCAGACATACCGTATGGATACCAAATAAAGGCTTTCTGCGCAGGTGGTAATTCTCGTAATCCTGTGTTGTTTGGTGAATCATTTACTGGATGAGCAGCATCAAATTTTGGTCCAACAGCTAATGTTTCAAAATTAAAATCCGTATAGGCCTGATTATTTCCAATAAAATATGGCCATCCGAAAAATCCAGGACCCTTAGCTTGGTTAAACTCATCATATCCACGTGGACCTTTTTCAGGTGAATCTACTGATGCATCCGGACCAACTTCCCCCCAGTAAATGTAACCCGTTTTGGAGTCAACACTTACTCTCCAAGGATTTCGATGACCCATGGTATAAATCTCAGGTTTTGTCTTTGGCGTACCAGGAGCAAATAAATTTCCTTTAGGAATCGTGTACGAACCATCCTTTTCTGGATGAATACGCAATATTTTTCCTCTTAAATCATTTGTATTGGCTGCTCCACGCTGGTCGTCCCAATAAGCTTGTCCCGGACGCTCATCAATCGTTGCATATCCATCTGAATTACTATTGGAAGTATTATTTCCGACCGTTAGAAATAAATTACCTGAATTGTCAAACACCATACCACCTCCAGTATGACAACATTCTTCCCGTTGTACCGGAACATTTAACATGACTTTCTCGGTGTTTAATAACAATTGCTCGTCTTTATATTCCATACGAGACAGCACGTGTTTTGTTTCGGTTGGATGTGCATAATACACATACACCCAATGGTTTTCTTTGAATTTCGGATCTGCAATTACACCCATCAAACCCTCTTCGGCCTCACGAACTTGCCCTAAACGATTTTTGTATTTGGTGTTGGTATTGATGTGTCCAACCACTTTTGTTTCTTTCGTAGACGGATCATATTGCTTAACATCTCCTTTACGCTCAACAAATAAAATTTTACCTTCAGTTAAAAAAGTAAACTCCATTGGCTCATCCAATTTTTCAACCAAAACCGATTTAACGAAACGATTTTCGTCTGGGGCTTGGGCTAAAATAATGGAAGATGTGGAAAACAATAAGGCACTGATTGCCAGTAATTTTTTCAACATAGTTTTAGATTTAATTATTAATATACAAATTTGATACAATAAGAGCAAAAATGAAAATGATTTATCCTGAAATACTACCAATTGTCTGAATTTTGCTACCAAATGATAAAAAAAATAGTCCGAAAAATCGAACTATTTAATTTTGATTTGTAAACTGACACTGTGCCCAACCATTCCGTTTGATCGGTGATAGTATCCATACCGAAGTTCCATGGAATTCCAATTTACTACATGAGCAATTCCACCCGGAGGCGCCATGCGTAATCCTACTCCCACAAATTCAGAGATAAATTTCGATAAATCATAATCGGATGTATAATATTGCTCTGAAGGATCATGTGCTCCATATTTATTAAAATATTTTGCGGCAGATTGATTATTCACCCGATAAAAAGGCATCACTGAAAAGAATGGACTGATCTTATACGGTATTTCAATATTGGCTGTATGGGCCATCATACCCCAATCGTCCACATAAAAACGATAGAAACCTCGAATGACCAATTTGTCACCTCCAAAATAGCTTACTCGCAATCCAATTGGAAGTTTAATCTTTGTACTTGGTAATTTTTCTGTGGTATGGTTGCCATTTGAAAAATACACACGATGAAACGGTGTACTCAACATTCCTTCCTGATATCCAGGCTCAATAATTCCCATCACTTGTAAACGCTGATTGATCACCTGAGCAATAGAAAATGATCCTGAAAAAGTATTTCTAGGTTTATAGGCAATTCCTGCCTGATCACGATGTGCTCCCGAAGGATAATCTGCCGGCCGTAATTCGGACGGCAAAATGCACATGTAGGTATCTAAATAGGCAGAACCCTTGAGCGAGTATTCTGTATTTTTATCTTTCGACAAAAAAGTCAAGCCCCCATTAAATCCATGTGACCGGTAATCATATTCTGTAGAAAAGGCATAACCCAACGATTTTGTCGTACGAGCAGCATCATCTTTTACTGACCAGTTGATACTTGGATAAATATGAACATCGCTTCGAGAGGCTGAAGATTTAGTCAATGGATCGATGTTATCAGAAGAGGCCGACGTATATCGATCAATATTAAAATCCACATTGAAGGTATGCGTTCGATTATATCGGTCAATTTTGGAAAAAGTAATATCAAAAGAATTGGCAAAATCTGTCAATTGCTCTGTCCCAATCCCACCGGTAATGGCAGAATTGTTACCATCCTGAACATAATACCCTGAAACAATATTTATTTCCTCAAATTTTAGTGTACGCTTTTTAAAATTGGTAGAATCACCATAATACGTACTTAATTGGGCCTTGCCTGCGTTTAAAAAACTACAATACAAACCAATCGCTAAGACAATTTTTTTCATCGTATTTTTCGTTAATTACAACCGCAGCCTCCACCACTTTTTCCTCCATTTGCTCCAGATGCTCCCTCGCGATATAAATAAAAAGCTTGTTCAAACTTTTCGCTCTTACGAGAAGAAAGCTCCATGTCGGAATCATTGATTCGACTCTTTTGGTATTCCTTTACTGTTGTACATGAACTCAAAACGAGCACAAAGACAACCCATAAAAAAATATTATTTAGATATTTCATAAATTATCTAATTAAGTATAAATTCTTTTGTGTTCAAATTTTTAGTTGCAACAATCTGGTTATTGTCTGTTACCATAATGCCGGCAATCCCTTGCAACTGATTTAATAGATGGACTCCTGCCTCTGCTCCCATAACAGTTACAGGGGTTGTCAATGCATCTGCCAACTCAGCATAAGGGGCTATGACTGTCACCGACTTGATTCCGCGCACGGGATATCCTGTTTTAGGGTTGATGGTATGGGAATATTTCACTCCATCAATCCAAACAAATTTCTCATAGGTACCAGATGTTGCCACAGCGTAATTTCTGATGGGAATTTGGGCAAGGACTTCTAAGGGTGCATCTGGATTCGACAAAGCAATCTGCCAGTCCTCACCTTTTTCATCCTTTCCCCAAGCACATAAATCACCCGAAGCATTTACTAATCCATTTTCAAAACCCTCATCCAGCAATACTTTTTTTGCCCGATCGGCGGCATAGCCTTTTCCGATCCCTCCAAATCCTATCCGCACACCTTTCTTGTTCAAATATACAGAACGCTCGTTTGCATTCAATTCAATATGTTGGTAATTAATCAACGAGACAGCTGCTTTTGCCTTACTGGGATTTGGAAGTTTCGTCATTTGCTGATTAAAGTTCCAAAAATCCTTATCCAAAGAGCCGTAAGTTAAATCAAATGCACCATCTGTTAACTTCGATATTTTCTGGGCTCGTTGAATTAACTGAAAAACTTCCTCTGGAACTTCAATTGCTTCAACTCCAGCCTTACGATTAATTTTATTGATGATACTCGAATCTTGATACGTTGAAAGCAAGGATTCAATTCGTTTTATTTCATCTACTGCCAAACTCAAAGCCTGTTCGGCTTTGACATCCCTTTCACCTACAACACCTAAGACAAAGCGATTACCCATCAACAGCTCTTGTCGGCGAAAAATTCTCATTTAGCTGCTTCTATTTCCTGAATAAACTTGCTTATTGAGGGCTGAAATCCCTCCCATTTGTGCATCACTTTTCCATCCGCATTAATCAGCACCGTCAAAGGGAATTTACCATCTGTGTTGTATTTTTCTGCCATGAGATCGTTCTTTGCTTGCTGAGCTTTTTCCAATTGATTTTTTTTCAATCGGGGAAAATCTGCACGAACTAAAACTAATTTACCCTCGGCAAAGGCTTTAAATTGATCGGATTCAAACACCTCTTTTTTCAACTGTATGCAAGGTCCACACCAATCTGAACCTGAAAAATTTAAGAGAATTAATTTATTGGAAGATTTTGCCAATTTTTGAGCTTCTAAAAAATCAGATCCCCAACCTTCCGCTCCAAAAACAGCTATAGAAAATGTACTGAGGAGAATAATGATAAATGCTTTCATGTATTAATAAACGGTTAATATATTTCCATCAACTTGTGTTCTGTAAACCGATAAGCTTGAACGAGCTACTGTATTAAGTGTTTGTCCACTCAAATTAAAGCGAGCACCATGCGCAGTACAAAAATATTCGTTTCCATTGAGAATAATTTGTCGTTTAGGCTCATGCGTACACACAACGGATGCGGCAACATAATCGCCATTCTTTGATTTCCCAACCACATACATGTTGTTCACAATCACGTAACCACCTGCATTTTTTAAATTACTCGCAGCTGTTGAGGATAAATCAATTTTAACCAATGCATTTACGGTTGTGCCTGGAGTTGTTGGGGTTGTCGGTGTGGTGGGTGTGGTTGGTGTTGTTGGTGTAGTCGGTGTAGTCGATACATTTACCGCTGTTGTAGAACGTAAATCAGATACCTGGTCTCCATTGGCATTCAACACCAGTGAATCTACATTAAAATCTTCGTTTTGTGTACAACTACTTAAAACAGCCATCAATGCGGGACCTGTAAATCCAACTGCTTTTAAAAATTGGTACCTGCTGTATTTTTTCTTCATCAATTTAGGTTTCTACTCACGATATTAAAAAAATTAATTATTTTCTAAAAATCGAATCTACAATTGCTCGTGACTTATCGATAAAAGCACCTTTTAAGAGGACAACTAATCTCTATAATTCAAGGCGGGCTTTCTATCGCCCAACAAAGATTCATATTTAAAATCCGGACCTCTGCGAAGATCCAACTCTTCTTTTGCTTTTTTCAACACCTCAGGAGAAACAAATAAATCCATGGCGGTAGATGCCAAGGTTTTTGCAGCAACCATCATTCCTTTTTTTCCAATGCTCATTCCTCCTGCTGCTACCGCTTGCCAGCTATGGGCAGAGGTGCCAGGCACCCAGGTGGCAGTTCCCAATCCGACCGTTGGAACCGTCCAACTAACATCTGCTACATCGGTAGAACCGCCCCCACTTGGATCAGGGTGACCCAAATATGTTTGCTGCGTGGTACTTAAATCTACTTTTTGCATTCCAGGAGTCTCCTGAATCGTTTTAGCAAATTCTAATTCTTTTTCATCCAAGGTATAACCACCTACTTGCTTCAAATTATCACCCATCACTTTCACCAATACATCGTTTGGTAAAACCTCATACACTCCTCCAATTAATTCAACTTCCATTTTGGTGCCCGTACCCATGGTTGCGCCTTGCCCAGCTTTTTCGATTCGATTCCAAACATCCTTCACAATATCTCTTTTGGGAGATCGAACATAATAATACACTTCTGCAAAATCAGGCACTATGTTGGGTGCTTTTCCGCCATTGGTAATCACGTAATGAATCCGAGTAGAACTTGGCACATGTTCTCTCATTAAATTAGCCATGTAATTCATAGCTTCCACGGCATCTAAAGCTGACCTACCCATTTCTGGAGATGCAGCCGCATGAGAGGCCAAGCCATAAAATCTGAATTTTCCTGCCTTATTGGCTAATGAAGAAGTGCTTGCTACTGTATTTTCATCATTTGGATGCCAATGTAACATGGCATCTACTCCATTAAACAAACCTGCTCGAACCATATATACTTTACCTGAACCACCTTCTTCAGCCGGACAACCATATACTTTAATGGTTCCTTTTCCGCCTGTTGCCAGCAACCACTCTTTGACAGAAATAGCAGCAGCTACCGAGGCTGTACCAAATAAATGATGCCCACATGCATGTCCACCCACTCCGCCAACTGATTTTTTTTGAGGGATTGAGTCTTGCGACATCCCTGGTAAAGCATCATATTCTGCCATAATTCCAATGACAGGTGAACCTGAACCAAAGCTTGCTACAAAAGCCGTAGGAATTTCTGCTACACCTGCCTCCACCTTAAAACCTGCACTTTTTAAGGTTTCCTGCAACAATAAAGAGCTTTGTTTTTCTTTATAACCTACTTCGGCATAATTCCATATTTTTTTTGAAATCTGGCCATAATGGTCAGATTTAGCATCTAAATTTTTGAGAACTTTTGCCTTTGGTGTTTGCGCTATTATGGAAAAAAAGGAAATTAAAAGACAAGTTATTAAGTAGAATGTTCGATTCAAATGTTTCATGGTTTGTTAAGAAGAAAATAAAAGACAATTTAATTAGATTTTTTAAAATTTACATCTGAATATAATTTTTTAGATGCTCAATGGTTTCTAAATGTCCTTTAATGGTAATCGTAATCAAATCATTGATGGAAACAATTTGAAGGAAAACTCCGTTTTCCACAACAGGCAAATAGCGTATATGACGGTCTGACATGATGATCATACACATTTCAACCGTAGTTTCTCGATCAATAGCAGGCAAATCAGTTGTCATGATTTCAGCTACTGTAGCATCAATTGAACTTTTACCCATGAGGATCACTTTTCTTGCATAATCACGTTCGGTAAAGATTCCAACATATGAAGTTCCTTCCATGACAATCACAGATCCAATGTTGTGCGCTTGCATGAGTTGCAAGGCCTCAATCACTTTTGCTTGAGGCGAAATACTGATCACAGGCTTACTCTTGGAAGCCAAAATGTCTTTTACCTTTTTCATAAGTATTGCGATTTAATCGTTGAAAAATGAAATACATTTAAATATACTAAAAAACAGACTATAACAGTTTGATTCCACAAATTGTATTTTATAAATTTATTATTGGAATAAAACCTTGTAATGAAAATAACTAAACCAACTCTAAGTTTCAGTCAAATTGTCAACATGAATGTTGGTTTTTTTGGCATTCAATATTCATTCGGATTACAACAAAGCGCTGTCAACCCAATTTATGATTTTTTAGGAGCTAGTCCTGATCAAATTCCCATCCTAAATTTAGCGGGTCCGGTGACTGGCTTATTGGTTCAGCCATTTATTGGGGCTTGGAGTGACAGAACATGGCATCCAAAATTTGGAAGAAGAAAACCTTTTTTTTTTGGCTGGAGCCTTACTTTGCAGCATTTGTCTACTTTTTTACCCATTTAGCTCAAGCTTATGGATGGCCGCAAGTTTATTATGGATTTTAGATGCCGGTAATAATACTGCCATGGAACCATATCGAGCATTTGTGGCGGATAAATTAAATGAGGACCAACAACCTACAGGCTTTCAAATGCAAAGTTTTTTTACTGGACTTGGTCAAACGCTTGCCAATCTTTCTTTATTTATTTTTCCTTTAATTTTTGTAGGAAAAACTGGCTCTCTACCTACTTGGGTGTATGCTTCCTTTTTTCTTGGATCACTTTGCTCCATCGGTTCCATTTGGTGGAGTATTAAAACAACACCAGAAATTGAACCAGATGCTGAAGAACTTGCCCATATTCGGTCACAAAATCATGGTGCACTTGATTCCCTAAAAGAAATTTTCCAAGCGATTGGAGAAATGCCAAAAGTGATGTGGCAATTAGCCTTGGTTTATTTATTTCAATGGTATGCGCTGTTTTGCTATTGGCAAAATTCCTCTAAAAGTATCGCGCTATCGGTATGGAATGCTACACCATCAGAAAATCCTGCCCAATACGAGGAAGCAGTATCATGGACAGGACTTGTGAATGGGTGGTACAATGTTGTTACTTTTCTATCGGCATTATTCTTAGCTCGTTTAGCACAGAAACATGGTGCAAAAATGGTGCACTTAATCTGCTTAATAGTTGCAGCTGCCGGCTTCTTGGCATTTCCGATGATCGCAGACAAAAACTTACTATTTATTGCCATTACTGGCTTTGGAATCGGATGGGCCAGTATGATGGGAATTCCATATTTATTAGTGGTCAATGATATCCCAAAAGAACGTTATGGGGTCTATATGGGAATTATCAATATGATGATTGTCATTCCCATGATTTTGCAAAATATTACATTTGGATACATTTTAAAGAATTTTTTAGGCAATGATTCGCGGAATGCGATTACTTTTGCAGGAATATTACTAATCCTATCGGCAGTTGCTACGGGATTAATTAAATCGAAAAAAGAAATAAACGAATAATATGAGTGTATTGTGTGTTGGCGAAGCATTGATTGATATGATTTGTACAGACAAAGGTTCTGCTTTGTCTGATGGTCAGAATTTTCTTAAAAAACCAGGAGGAGCACCTACCAACGTTGCAGCAGCAATTGCCGCCTTGGGCGGCAAGGTAAGCCTTAGTGCAAAAGTGGGTGATGACCCCTTTGGAAAACACCTCATTGATGTGATGAATGGTTTTAAGGTGGATACTACGCATGTGTTAAAGGACAAGGATCATTTTACCACCTTTGCTTTTGTTTCGTTGATGTTAGATGGTGAACGTGATTTTGTGTTTAATCGCGGAGCAGATGCACAGCTTAATGTAGAAGAAATAAAAGCAATCAACCTACATAATTTTTCAATTATCCATTTTGGCTCAGCTACTGGATTTTTACCCGGTCCATTAAAAGAGGCCTATTTCTATTTATTAATGGAAGCTCAAAGAAGGGAGAAAATCATCAGTTTTGATCCAAATTACCGACATCTATTGTTTGGCGAGAAGCAAGAAGACTTTATTCATTGCTCAAAAGAATTTATGCAATTTGCTGATTTCATGAAATTAAGCGATGAAGAAGCCATGCTAATAACACGAAGCTCAAGCCTAGAAGAAGCAACCCAAGCCTTATTACACATGTGTAGAGGTGTATTTGCCATCACCTTAGGAAAAGATGGAACACTTTTAGGCCTAAAAAACCAAACATTAATCATCCCATCGATTCCAATTCAACCGGTAGATACCACAGGTGCAGGCGATGCATTTGTAGGTGGAATATTATATCAATTGGATCAAATGGGCAAAAAAGTCAACGAACTTTCGGAGAAAGAATGGATTGCATTGGTGAAAAATGCCAACAAAGCCGGGGCCAGAACCTGCGAATTCATGGGTGCCATGGAAGCCTTCAAACATTTAAACAATAGCATTTTTAATTAATTACTGTGTATAATAGCGCTCTTACTCATAAAATTTTAGATTTAGCCAAACAACATAAAATTGGTAAAACAAGCAATGATCAGCAATTCTTAACGCGATTTATTGCTAATGTTGATGAAATTCAACACATTTTCCAATTAATCTATGGGGAGGATAAATCGTTTGAATCGCAATTCGAAACCTTGTTGCATTCCATTTTTCAAACACATATAGAAAGAAATGCATCCCTTAAGAATCGAGATGATGAAAAGGCAAAACAAGGTACATGGTTTTTGAGTAATCAATTAATGGGAATGAGCCTTTATGTTGATCGCTTTGCCGGCAACCTAAAGGGAATGAAGTCGAAACTCGATTATTTGGAAGAATTAGGCGTAAATTATTTACACCTGATGCCTATTTTCGAAAGTCCAGAAGGAGAATCTGATGGCGGCTATGCGGTTTCAAACTTCAGAAAAGTTGACAAACGTTTTGGAACGAACAAAGATTTAGAAAATTTTCAAAAAGACCTACAATCAAAAAATATGTATTTGATGGTTGACATTGTACTCAACCATACTTCTCATCACCATGAGTGGGCGCAGAAGGCCAAAGCAGGAGATAAAGAATACCAGGATTATTTTTATTTCTATGAGGACCGTAAAATTCCTGACCAAATGGATGAAACAATGCCTGAGATTTTCCCGGAAAGTAGTCCAGGTAGCTTTACCTATATCCCAGAAGTGGACAAATGGGTCATGACTGTTTTCCATCATTATCAATGGGATTTAAATTACCGTAATCCAAAAGTATTCAACGACATGTTGTTGAATATTTTCTACTATGGAAATTTAGGAGTGGATGTTTTACGCATAGATGCACCCGCTTTTATTTGGAAAGAAATGGGAACAACGTGTCAAAACTTACCCAAAGCCCATAAACTGTTGCAATTAATCAAACTCTGTACGGAAGTAGCAACTCCAGGCATGGCCTTATTGGGAGAGGCAATTGTGGCACCTGCTCAAATCATGCAATACTTTGGTACTGGTCGATTTGTAAATCACGAATGTGATGTGGCCTACAATGCAACCCATATGGCCTTACAATGGGATGCATTGGCTACAGGCGATACGCGCATCATGTTAGCTGCTCAACATGAGTTATTAAAAAAACCATTGGGAGGGACATGGATAACTTATACGAGGTGTCATGACGACATCGGTTTGGGCTACGACGATTACATGATTGAACAGGTTGGTTTTACCCCTTATTTACACCGTAATTATCTAAAAAATCATTACGGAGGTATCCAAGAAGATTCACCCGCTGCTGGGGCTTTGTTTGCAGTTAATCCAAAGACGAATGATGCCCGTATTTCGGGTTCACTTGCCTCTTTATGTGGTTTAGAAAAAGCAAAATTATCAAAGGATAAGAAGAAAATTAACGAAGCCATCCAGAAAATCATCATGATGCAAGCCCACAGCATTTTATTAGGCGGCATTCCAATTATCTTTTACGGAGATGAAGTAGGTTATGAAAATGACTACTCCTATTTACAAGATCCTGGTAAAAGTTATGATAATCGATGGATGCATAGACCAATTATTGATTGGAAGAAAAATGCGTTGGCTAAGAAAAAAGGCAGCACTGAGCAGCAAATTTTCTCTGCTATGCAAGCATTAATATCCCTTCGGAAAAAGGAAGAAGCCTTTGCAGATCATAAAAATATAGAGTGGCTTGATTCACACAATAAATCAGTTGTTGGATATGTGAGAAGTCATCAAGGCAAAAAGATTTACTGTTTGTTTAATTTCAGCAATGAACCGCAGGAGTTAACACATTTTGTTTTTGATAATAATGGCCAAAGACCTAAAAAGGTGAAAGATTTACTAAGTGGTCATGAGGTGAAGATTGGAATGGATCACGATCATTTGTTGTTTGAGCCATATGGATTCTATATTCTTCAATAATAATACGAGCTCGGCTTTGCCGAGTGCGTATTATTTAATACTCTTAAGGTAATCCTTATTGGTCACATTTTCCTTCGGTGCCAGTTCATATGCCTTTTGGTAATCCTTTCTTTTTAGATCTCCATTTTTAATGGACTTCAAGAAATTCATCCAGGCAAAAGGATTAGTCAGGGTAAGTAGCGGACTATTATAGAAGGCCTTATTTGCTTGCGCATAAGTCATTTGATCTGAGAAATTTCTAAAATTTGAAGCTGCTCCCATGCCAGCTTGCATGGCGAAAATTTTAAGATCAGACTTATCAAGATTATTTCGTGCATTATTACGCATTTTTTCGTCTGGCAATTTCATGTCTAAAAAAGCCTGTTTAAATTCTGATTCATCAGCATGACGATACACCTTTACCTCTGCCAACATGGTGGACTCTTCTTCCATTTTTATAATTGCCTGATGAATTTGTTCATTATCCTTGGGCACGATATAGAGTTTCTTTTTAAAACCCACGTACGAAAATATCAAGGAATCACCCGGAAACACCTGCATTTCTACTACTCCTAAATTATCGCTTAATGCTCCTCTACCAGCCACTGGATTATACAAGTAGGCTAAAGGTAAATATTCCAAATTTCGAGAAGAAACAACCCTCGCAGTAAAAAAAACCGTCTTGTCTTGACCTTGCGAAAAGACATCCAAATTACACAAAAGTAATAGTACAAAAAGACCGATTAGTTTTAGGCAAAATTTCATTCTGCAAGATGCAAAAAAATCTCTTTTGGTGGATATTTAATTTGTTAAAGAATGTTAGATGTACTTAGAATAGTAGAACTGTAGAACTGTAGAACTGTAGAACTGTAGAATAGTAGAATAGTAGAATTATAGGAATGACTTTTGTCTAAAAAGAAAAACTACTATTCTAAGTACTAAGTTTTACAGTTCTATGTACCACGTACTAAGTACTCAAGTATTAGAGTATTAAAACAACTTTAAAAATGGTATAATAAAAGGAATTGAAAGCAGAAGACCATCAAATCGATCTAAGAAGCCGCCGTGACCAGGAATGGTATTAGCAGAGTCTTTTATATTGATACTACGCTTAAACAAAGATTCAACCAAATCCCCATAGGTACCTGCAATAACAATAATAATGCCAATAATAACCCATTCAAGACTTGTATAATTGGTAAAATATTTTCCTAAGATGAGGGCAACGATCATGGCAGAGGCAAATCCCCCAGCACTACCTTCCCAAGATTTTTTGGGAGAAACCCGTTCAAATAATTTAGTCTTACCAAATTTAGTGCCCGCAAAATAGGCTCCTGAATCACTTGCCCATAATAAAAACAAACAACCCAGTACAATTTGCGGATCATAGGTTTCATTTTTTATGAAAGCTAGTACAGTTAAAAGTGCAAATGGTAATGCTACATAAATGATCCCTAAAAAGGTATAAGCAATATTTTGAAAAGGGTTGGTGTCTTTGGCTTTATATAATTTGATAAAGAAAATCAAGGTTAATAAGGGGGAAAGGATGTAATAATTTTGGTAGGCAAGAACCCCTTTTTCAATAAAAAAAGTCAACAAATGCAAAACTACTCCACAGAAAGTTCCATAAAATTTTAATGGCAAGTTACCTTCCATCGTTCCGATGAGTTTATAAAACTCCAGTTGAGCCAAAACACCAATCACCAAAAACAACCCTAAAAAGGTATAATCACTAAATTGAATGCAAAAAATCAAAAACGGTACTGCAATTACCGCTGCGATTATACGTTGCATTAAATTTGACATATTTTTTAATCCCATACCGTTAATCTTTTAGAAATGCTTCTGCTTGCTCAAAATCCTGATCAGCAACTAATAGTTCAGCCACACCAATTTGATAGGCACTTATTTTTTTGTTTAATACCACAGCATCAATTCCACAATTTTCTTTTAAATTAATTTTTAACATTTCTAAATGTTCTAAACTTTCTGAAGTTTTAATTACCCTCCAACCTTTCATGTAATTGTAAATTGAAAATTAATTATAAAATCCCTAACACCTAACACCTAATACCTAACACCTCATCCCTCACACCTTATACTGATACAACCTCCTCAAATAGACAACCACCAACACCAAGGAGACAATTACCACATAATACTCGGTATTCATCGTGCCACTAACCGGATCATAGTCAATCTTTTTTAACTGATATAAGTAAGAAGCAGTAACACCAATGGCATTGTTAAAAAAATGGGCGACAATAGGAA
>JBEGQV010000123.1:0-5284 GCA_041180785.1 Bacteroidota bacterium
TCTTGAAAATTTAATTTAGAAAAAACTTTAGCCTTCTTTTCTGTTTCATTTAAGGATAAATAAGAACGAATTTCATCTAAAGAACCATTTGGATTTGCTTTAGATTTGTTAGCAAGTAAAAATTGATTTGTTGAAATTCCAGATTTTTCTAAGAACAAATCAGGTAATAATTTTTTAGGATTTAAAAGGGTGTCATTCACAAGTTTATTCAATGAAATTGAACTTGTATAATAGATAAATTTACCATCTGATGACCATTGATAGGATTGTGCTCCATAATTTCCATTACCAATGGCAAAAGGCTCCCCGCCTTTTCTATCCATTAAATAAATTTGTGTTTTCCCAGCTTCAGTTCTAATGAATGAAATATATTTGCCATCTGGACTAAAATTTGGTGAACTTACATTCTTTTTATCATCCGTTAATTTTTGTGAAGTTTTCTCAGCTAATGAATACAAAACCAATGTAGCATAATTATCAAATTCATGAATATTATCTTTTGAAACAATTGTTCCATTCTGTTGATACAAAACATATTGTTTATCTGGAGAAAATATTGGAGCAGAGGCAGTTTTAATTTTTAACAAATCTGTTACCTGTATTTCCTCTTTTTGTCCAAACAAAGCATTACAAATCATTCCCAAGAATGATACAACTACTATTTTGATAATTTTTTTCATATAAAAAGTATAAAACAAAAAAAAGTCCCGGTTAGGGGACTTTAAATTACAATAAAAAATGAAATCTTAAATCATTTTTAAAATTTCTTCTCCAATTGCATCGGTACCTAAAATCAAATGTTTAGGAGTTGATGCATCTGCGATATCGTGTGTACGGAAACCTTTTTTCAACACTTGGTCAACAGCATTGATGATCGCTAAAGATTCTTCTTTTAATCCAAAAGAAATATCTAACAATAAAGCAGCAGATAATACTGAAGCCATTGGATTAGCTACACCTTTACCAGTAATATCATGTGCTGAACCATGAATAGGCTCATAAACACCTGTTCCATCACCAATAGATGCCGAAGCTAACATACCCATTGATCCTGCAATTTGTGAAGCTTCATCTGTTAAGATATCTCCAAATAAGTTAGCTGTAACAACCACATCAAAACGCTTTGGATCCTTAATCAATATCATTGCAGTAGCATCCACAAATTGGTATTCTACCTCAACATCCGGATATTCTAAAGCTAATTTTTGAATTTCTTCTCTCCAAAGTCGAGACGACTCCAATACATTTGCTTTATCAACAGAAACTAATTTACCGCGACGAGTTCTAGCAGCCTCAAAAGCTTTTCTACCAATTCGCTGAACTTCATAACGAGAATATTCAGCTACATCATAGGCTGTATCTCCGTCATTTTTTCTACCTTTTTCACCAAAATATATATCCCCTGTTAATTCTCTAAAGAATAAAATATCTGCACCCTTCAAGATTTCTGGCTTAATGGAAGAAGCACTTAATAATTCGTCAAATAATTTGATTGGACGTAAATTGGCATACAATCCCAATTCTTTACGCATTTTTAATAATCCTTGTTCTGGACGAACTTTGGCCGTTGGATCATTATCATATTTAGGATGTCCAACTGCACCAAACAATACTGCATCAGAATTTTTCATTTTTTCTAATGTTTCATCTGGTAGAGGATTACCTGTAGCTTCAATCGCAACATGGCCTATTAAAGCCTCATCATATGTAAATTCGTGATTGAATTTTGCAGCTATTTTATCTAATACTTTTTTTCCTACTTCGGTTACTTCTTGTCCAATACCATCACCTGGAACAATCAGAATGTGTTTTTTTGCCATTTTATTTATATCAAATTTAACATTTTTTGAGTCGCTTTAATTGCGGAGACGGTTTGGTCTGAGTCCAAACCTCTTGTGATAAATTCCTTTATACCATTATCCCAAGTAATAATTGTTTCGCATAATGCATCGGTATCCCCACCTGGTGGAATTCGAACAGCATAATCTTTTAATTGAGGTATTTGTTTTCCATTATTTTTGAAAATAATACCCAATGCCTTCATAAAGGCATCATATTGCCCATCTCCTTGAGCATGTTCTTCAAATTCTTCTCCCTCAATTGATATTCGAAGTGTTACAGATGGACGCAAATCTTTTGAATGCGTCAATACATAATTTTTAATTTGTACTTTTTCTTCAATTGTGTTAGAATCTAATACATCTGAAATAATATAAGGAAGGTCATCTTGTGTGACAACTTCTTTTTTATCACCTAATTCAATGATACGTTGGGTAACTTTCTTTAACTCTTCATCAGATAAATGAATACCTAAAGAAGCTAAATTATTTTCAATATTTGCCTTCCCACTCATTTTACCCAATGCGTATTTTCTGGTCCGTCCAAAACGCTCAGGCATCAAATCATTATAATATAAGTTATTTTTTTTGTCACCATCTGCATGGATACCTGCAGTCTGTGTAAATACATTTTCTCCAACGACAGGTTTATTGACAGGAATTCTAAAACCGGTAAACGTTTCAACAAGTTTACTCACTGAAAATAATGATTTCTCAACTACAGAAGTTTCAATATCCTTCTGAAAATCATTTAATACAGCAATGACAGAAGCCAATGGCGCATTACCAGCTCGTTCACCCATGCCATTTACGGTTAAATGTAAACCATGAGCACCTGATTTTACTGCTTCAAGCGCATTGGCTGTTCCCATGTCATAATCATTATGTGCATGAAAATCAAAATGGGTATTTGGATATCTTTTTACTAAATCGCCAATAAATTCTGTAACCTCTGATGGAATTAATATCCCTAAAGTATCAGGTAATAAGATTCGCTGTATTGGCTGTGTAATTAAAAAATCAATAAACTGGTATACATACTCTTTACTATTTCGCATACCATTTGACCAATCCTCTAAATAGACATTCACCAACATCCCTTTTGCTTTTGCTAAAGCGATCGTATGGGCAACTTCAGAAAAATGCTGTTCTGGTGTTTTCTTAAGTTGGTGTTTTAAATGATTGAATGAACCTTTGGTCAATAAATTCATCACTTTAGCACCTGCTTTTTCCATCCATTCCACTGAAGTGGAACCATCAACAAAAGTTAGTACTTCAATTTTATCTAATAAATTTTGTTGACTAGCCCATTCAGTAATTTTTTTTACTGCCTCAAATTCACCCTGTGAAACACGGGCTGATGCTACTTCAATTCGATCTACTTTTAATTCAGTTAAAAGCAATTGAGCAATATGAAGTTTTTCTGAAGCAGAAAAAGACACTCCGCTGGTTTGTTCACCATCACGGAGTGTCGTATCCATTATTTCTAAATATCGTTTCAACAAATTATCGATTAGTTGCGAAAGATTCGATTTCTGACTTCATTGATTGTAAATAATCAATGTCATCAAATCCATTTAACAAATTATGTTTTTTATACCCATTGATGGCAAAAGATTCTGAAGCACCTGTCGATAAAATTGTAATTTTTTGATCTGGTAAGTTAACCTCTAGTTCCGCTCTTGGATTTTTTTCAATGGCTTCAAAAATTTGGTGTAAAAATTCTTCACTTACCTGAACGGGTAAAATGCCTACGTTGATGGCATTTCCTTTAAAAATATCAGCAAAGAAACTAGAAACCACACAACGGAATCCATAATCATAAATGGCCCAAGCAGCGTGTTCACGCGAAGAGCCTGAACCAAAATTTTTACCACCAACTAATATTTTACCAGAATAAATAGAATTATTCAATACAAAATCTTGCTTTGGCTGATCGTTTGCATCATATCTCCAATCGCGGAATAAATTATCACCAAAACCTTTACGCTCAGTTGCTTTTAAGAAACGAGCAGGAATAATTTGATCAGTATCTACGTTTTCTATCGGCATAGGTACTGCTGAACTTGTTAATATATTAAATTTATCGTAAGCCATGTTCGTAAAATGTTAAATTATAAAAATTGTCTTGGATCTGTAATAACGCCAGTTATCGCAGCAGCTGCTGCCACATAAGGAGAAGCTAATAAAGTTCTTGAACCAGGACCTTGGCGACCCTCAAAATTTCTATTTGATGTACTTACCGCATATTTACCTGCAGGGATTTTATCATCATTCATCGCTAAACAAGCTGAACAACCTGGCTGGCGTAGCTCAAAACCTGCTGCAGTTAAAATATCTAAAATTCCCTCTTCTTTAATTTGTGCTTCAACAATGTGTGAACCTGGAACAACCCATGCAGTCACATGATCAGCCTTTTTACGTCCTTTAATAATAGATGCAAATGCCCTAAAGTCTTCAATACGACCATTCGTACAAGAACCAATAAATACATAATCCACTTTTTTACCAATCATCGCATCATTTTCATGGAAACCCATATAATCCAATGATTTTGCATATGTTGCCGCACCACCCTCAACTTCATCAGCTGATGGGATATTTTTAGAAATACCAATACCCATACCCGGATTGGTTCCATAGGTAATCATTGGTTCAATATCCGCTGCATCAAAGGTGATTTCATGATCAAATGAGGCACCCTCATCGGTTTTTAAAGTTTTCCAATATGCTAGCTGCTTATCCCAATCGGCACCTTTTGGCGCTAAATCTCTACCATGGATATAATCAAAAGTTGTCTGATCAGGTGCAATCATACCCCCACGTGCTCCCATTTCAATGGAAAGATTACATACCGTCATACGACCTTCCATGGACATATTTGAAAATACATCTCCTGCATATTCAACAAAATAACCTGTTCCTCCTGATGTTGTTAGTTTGGAAATAATATACAATGCCACATCTTTTGGAGTTACCCCTTTACCTAATTTTCCATTTACGTTAATTCGCATTTTTTTAGGCTTAGGTTGCATGATACATTGAGAAGAAAGTACCATTTCAACTTCAGAAGTACCAATACCAAATGCAATCGCTCCAAAAGCACCATGTGTTGATGTATGAGAGTCACCACAAACGATTGTCATACCAGGTAAAGTAATCCCGTTTTCTGGACCCACAACGTGTACGATACCGTTTTTAGGATTTCCCAATCCCCAGTGTGAAATACCATATTTTGCTGAATTCTTTTCCAATTGAGACAATTGGTTAGCAGAAAGTGGATCTTCAACAGGTAAATGTTGATTAATCGTTGGTGTATTGTGATCTGCAGTAGCAAATGTACGCTCAGGAAATAACACACCAATACCTCTTTGTTCTAATCCTAAAAAGGCTACTGGAGAGGTAACTTCATGAATAAAATGTCTATCTATAAAAAAAACGTCCGG
>JBEGQV010000124.1:0-8559 GCA_041180785.1 Bacteroidota bacterium
AAATAATGCACGCAATACTAACTGGTGGCAAGGATAATAATCCTTGTGAGCAGTATTGCTGTGTGTTTTGATATATACAAAAGGCTTGCTGTTCACAGTAAGCCTTTTTGTTTTATCCTTAGCCTTTAAATAATGTCAACAGTACATAAATTCCCAGTAAAAACCTTACGTCAACAATTGTTGGCAGATACGCTTACACCAGTAGGGGTGTTTTTGCGTGTGCGTGAAAAGTATAAAAATTCAGTAATTCTTGAAAGTGCTGATTACCACGGTAGAGAACATGGATTTTCACACATCGCCTTTGCCCCGATTGCAAGCTTTGAATTAAATGATTCGAAAGTAACTCAGGTTTTTCCAGATGGTTCTCAGGAAGAATATATTTTAGCCGATAAAAAATTAGCCGTTCAAGCCTTAAAAGCATTTGCTGATCAATTTGGGTTTCAATCACAAGCAGGTGATTCACCGATGGCCAATGGATTGTTTGGACACATTTCTTATGATGCGGTTCAGTATTTTGAAGATATTCAGATTCAATCGAAAAACTCAGAAACGGAAATCCCTTCCATCAAATATTTAGTTTATCAATATGTCATAGCCATCAATCATTTTAATAATCAAATGACTTGCTATGCACATACGTACGATCATTCTGAGCCAAATTTAGATTTGGTTAATCAACTGTTAAATCTGCCACAACATTCAAAGGAGCCTTTTGCTTTGGTTGGGGAAGAAAAAACAAATTTAACGGATGATCAAATAAGGGAAATTGTTAATACGTGCATCAAGCACTGTTTGCGTGGAGATGTTTTTCAAATAGTACCCTCACGTCGATTTTCACAAGATTTTAAAGGGGATGATTTTCAGGTCTATCGTGCATTACGTTCAGTGAATCCTTCTCCGTATATGTTTTATTTTGATTACGAAGATTATCGAATTTTTGGAGCTTCTCCGGAAAAACAAATCAAAATTGACAAAGGAATAGCAGAAATTCATCCAATTGCAGGGACCTTTAGACGAACGGGAGATGATGAAAAGGATGCTGAATTAGCAAAGGCATTAACAGAGGATCCAAAGGAAACTGCAGAGCATGTGATGTTAGTGGATTTGGCAAGAAATGATTTGAGTAAAAGTGCTGATGAGGTAAAAGTTGAAACATTTAAAGAAGTACAATTCTTTTCTCATGTCATTCATTTGGTGTCAAAAGTTACCGGGAAAATGCACCAGGGTGTAAACCCATTGCAACTGGTTGCCGACACCTTTCCTGCGGGAACTTTAAGTGGAGCACCAAAACATAATGCGATGACCATCATAAATCGCTTGGAACCAACTAACCGACATATTTATGGTGGAGCCATTGGATTTATGGATTTTGATGGAAATTTCAATCATGCCATTGCCATTCGAACTTTTTTGAGTAAGGGGAAAACGTTGTTTTATCAGGCAGGTATGGGGGTTGTTGCCAAATCGAATGTGGATAGTGAAATGCAGGAAATTCATAATAAATTAGCGGCTCTAAAAAGAGCCTTGGATGTAGCACAAAAATTAAACTAAAGGAGAATGAAAAAGGTATTAGTGATCGATAATTATGATTCCTTTGTGTACAATTTGGTGTATTTATTGAAGGAAATAGGATGTGAAGTGGAAGTTCACAGAAATGATAAAATTGCCTTAGATGAGGTAAAAAAGTTTGATCATATTTTACTTTCACCTGGACCTGGTATTCCATCTGAAGCAGGAATCATGTTGGATTTGTTAAATGAATTCAAAACAAGCAAACGCATTTTAGGAGTTTGTTTGGGACATCAAGCAATAGCTGAATCGTTTGGGGCAAGTCTTTCTAACATGGGGGAGGTATTACATGGAGTTACTACCGAATGCGTGGTAACGGATCCAAATGAATTGCTCTTTCAAGGAATTCCCTCTCGATTTGAGGTTTGCAGGTATCATTCATGGACCGTTTTACCCGATACCATGCCAAGTGGTTTAAAAGTAACAGCAGTGGATGATAAAGGATTTGTATTAGCTGAAGCGCATGAAACATTTGATGTACGAGGCGTGCAATTTCACCCGGAAGCGTATTTGACGCAGCACGGATTACAAATGATTAAAAATTGGATGAAATAATACATGAAAAATATATTAACAAGTAGAATTGAAGGAATTTCACTGGATCAGCAATCTGCTAAAGAGATTGTGTTGCGAATTGGTAGGGGAGAAATCAATCCGAGTCAAATTGCTGCCTTTTTATCAAGTTATTGGTATCATCCGATACAAGTACAAGAATTAAAAGGATTTGCCGAAGCGATGTTGGAGCTAGCAGTAACAGTTGATCTTTCTGAATTTGATGCGATGGATGTGTGTGGAACGGGAGGTGATGGAAAAGATACGTTTAACATCAGTACGACCTCTAGTTTTGTGGTAGTTGGTGCCGGACAAAAAATTGCAAAACATGGTAACCATGGGGTATCTTCAGCCGTTGGATCCTCTACAGTCTTGGAATTTTTAGGTTTGAAATTTAAAAATGATGAATCGTATTTAAAACGTAAAATGGAAAATGCGGGTATTTGTTTTTTACATGCCCCATTATTTCATCCGGCAATGCGTTTTGTGGGACCCATTCGAAAAGAATTAGGCATGAAGACCTTTTTTAATTTGCTAGGTCCTTTATTGAATCCCGCAAACGTTGAAAAACAACTTACCGGTGTGTATTCAGGAGAAGTGTTTGATTTGTATCATGAATTTTTTAAAGAAAGTGGAAAGCAATTTGGAATTGTTTACGGAGAAGATGGATATGATGAGATTTCTTTGACCAATGGATTTCGACTAGCGACAAATGCAGGTCGGTCTGACTTCCAACCAGCAGACTTAGGATTCGAGAAAGTTTCTTCTGAACAATTGTCAGGCGGATTAACGGTGGAACATTCTGCAGATATTATGTATAAAATATTACAGCGTGAAGGTACGGCGGCGCAAACTCATGCCGTCTTATCAAATGCTGGAGCAGCTCTTTGGGTGGCACAAAAAGCAAATAGTTTGCAAGAGGGTATCAGTTTAGCTAAAGAATCTTTGGAAAGTGGACGAGCTTTTCAGGCATTCAAGAAATTTATCATGGATTAAGATGACGATTCTAGATCAAATAATTGTTGAAAAAAGAAAAGAAATTGTTCTTTCCAAGCAACGAGTTTCTATGAAGGAATTGGAAATGTCCGGCTATTTTGCCAGAAGTTGTCAATCACTTTGTCAGTCCTTAGTAGAACCTGCTAGTTCTGGAATTATTGCTGAATATAAGCGAAAGTCGCCATCGAAGGGAATAATTAATGATTTATTGACTCCTGCAGAGGTAACTACTTCCTATGTACAAGCAGGAGCTGCTGGATTATCTGTATTAACCGATGAACCATTTTTTGGGGGTACAAAAAAGGACTTCGAGGAAGCGCGGTTGGCAAATCCGTTTACGCCGATGCTTCGTAAAGATTTTATGGTAGATGAATATCAGGTAGTAGAAGCTAAATCAATGGGTGCAGATGTGATTTTACTAATTGCTGCTGCTTTAAGTCCAGCAGAAATAAAATCCTTGGGTACCTTGGCGCGTTCATTAGGAATGGAAACGCTTTTGGAGGTGCATGATGAGGAGGAATTACATCGAAGCTTGGGAGATTATATATCTTTGGTAGGTGTGAACAATCGGAATTTGAAAAATTTTGCAGAGCAAAATGTTGAGGCGTCTAAGCAGCTGTCTGAGAAAATCCCTTCTGCATTTATCAAAATATCAGAAAGTTGTATTTCCAGTGCTGCCATCATTAGCGAATTAAAAGGATTTGGATATAAAGGATTTTTAATTGGAGAAAGTTTTATGAAAACTGAAAATCCTGGTGAGGCATTGCGTTCATTTTTAGCCAATTAAATGATGAAATGGAAAGTTTGTGGCATGAGGGATGTGCAAAATTGTGAGGAAGTAGCACAATTCAATCCGGACTTAATGGGATTTATTTGGGCCAAAAAATCACCAAGGTATGTAGGAGAAGATTTTGTTATTCCAGCCTCGATTCCTCATCACATCCAAAAAGTTGGTGTGTTTGTGGATGAATCAGTTGAAAAGATTATCGATTTATCCAAATCAGCTGGATTTACTTGGGTACAATTGCACGGAGAAGAAGGTGATTTGGAAATTGAACGTTTGAAAAAAGCAGGCTTGAAGGTAATAAAAGCAATTTCAGTAGCTACTAAGTCGGATGTTGAAGAAGTAAACCGATTTACTATTTTACCTGATTATTTTCTGTTTGATACAAAAAAGGGAGCACAGGTTGGTGGAACGGGCGAGCGGTTTGATTGGGGGATATTGGATGCTTATTCATTAGATGTGCCTATCATTTTAGCGGGAGGATTGGATGAGGAAAATTTGGCAGAGGCAATTCAATTAAGTAAAAAGTATCCAATAGAAGTATTGGATTTTAATAGTAAATTGGAAGTTAGTCCGGGGATGAAAAAAGTGAGCAGAGTAAGTAGAGTGAGTGAAGTTTTGAAGTAGACCTCCCCCAGCCCCCTCCTTGTGAAGGAGGAGGTGGCGCAAAACGCTGGGGGGCAAAAAAATAATTATATGAATTATAACGTAAACGAAAAGGGATATTATGGAGATTTTGGGGGAGCATTTATCCCTGAAATGTTGTATCCAAATGTGGAAGAATTGAGGGAAAATTATTTGCAAATTATGCAAGATCCCGCTTTTCAAAAGGAGTTTCACGATTTATTGCGTGATTATGTGGGTCGACCTACTCCTTTGTTCAAGGCCAATCGTTTGTCTGAAAAATACCAGACCAATATCTATTTGAAGCGTGAAGATTTATGTCACACGGGTGCGCACAAAGTGAATAATACGATTGGTCAGATTTTAATGGCCAAGCGTCTAGGTAAAAATAAAATTGTGGCAGAAACTGGTGCTGGTCAGCATGGCGTAGCAACTGCCACTGTTTGTGCATTGATGGGTTTGGAATGTATTGTGTACATGGGAGCCATTGATATTGAGCGTCAGGCACCGAATGTAGCGCGCATGCGCATGCTAGGGGCAACTGTTGTGGCTGCACAAAGTGGTTCAAAGACGCTGAAGGATGCCACAAATGAGGCCATGCGCCATTGGATAAATAATCCTGTCGATACGCATTATATCATTGGTTCGGTCGTAGGGCCACACCCTTACCCAGATATGGTGGCGCGATTTCAATCGGTCATTTCAGAAGAAATTAAATGGCAGTTGAAGGAAAAAGAGGGTAAAGAAAATCCTGATTATGTGATTGCATGTGTTGGAGGTGGTTCGAATGCGGCGGGTGCCTTTTATCATTTTTTAGATGCTTTGGAAACAAAATTGATTGCCGCCGAAGCGGCAGGCCAAGGCGTTGCCTCTGGCCATTCTGCGGCAACAACCTTTCTAGGGAAAGAGGGAGTATTGCACGGAAGTAGAAGTTTGTTGATGCAAACTGAGGATGGACAAGTAGTTGAGCCTTATTCTATTTCTGCAGGATTGGATTACCCTGGTATTGGACCCATGCATGCCCATTTATTTAAAACGGGTCGCGCACAATTTTTTGCCATACAAGATGAGGAGGCTTTGGTATCCGCATTGGAATTGAGTCAATTGGAAGGAATTATTCCAGCCTTGGAGTCTTCTCATGCCTTGGCGGTTTTACCTCATTTAAAAGCAAAGAAAGAGGAGATTGTGGTAATTAATTTATCGGGAAGAGGAGATAAAGACTTAGGAACATACATGAAACGCTTGAATTTGATTTAGTGATGAATAGAATAGATAAGGTATTTCAGGAGGCAAAAGGACCTGTATTGAACATTTATGCTACCGCAGGATTTCCGAAATTTGAGGATACGATGACGGTCATCAAGGCGTTGGCCGAGGGAGGAGCTGATATCATTGAAATAGGTATGCCCTATTCAGACCCGGTGGCTGATGGGGAAACCATTCAAATGGCAAATCAAGTTTCGTTGGACCAAGGAATGTCGGTTGCCAATTTATTTGAACAATTAAAAGATTTGCGAAAGGATGTTCAAACGCCTGTTATATTAATGGGTTATGTAAATCCGGTGTTGCAATTTGGCGTGGAAAAATTTTGTCAAAATTGTGCAGAAGTAGGGGTAGATGGTTTGATTTTGCCTGATTTACCCATGGCAGAATTTTTAGAATTATATAAGCCAGTTTTTGATAAATATGGATTATATAACATATTTTTAATTACGCCACAGACAAGCGAAGAGCGTATCCGATATATTGACGAGCATAGTCAGGGCTTTATCTATATGGTGTCCTCAGCAAGTACTACAGGTGCAAAGTCGGGCATCTCTAATGAACAAGAAGTTTATTTCAAGCGCATTGCTGAAATGGATTTAAAGAATCCTCGATTGATTGGTTTTGGAATTTCAGATAGGGAATCCTTTTTGAAAGCTTCCAAACATGCATCAGGAGCCATCATTGGTAGTGCCTTCGTCAAGTTGTTATCAGGTGCGAAAGATTTGGAGAAAGAGGTTGTGGAGTTTGTCTCTAAAATTAAAAATTAACCATAAAATACCAATGAAAGATTTATCAGTTAATTGTTTGGACTAGAATTTTTATTTTAGTTTGGGGAATGTGGCCCCTTACCCCCTGCAATTTAACCTAAATAAAATTCAGTAGTTTGATAATTTTAATTTGTGAATTAACAATTAACAATTAACAATTAACAATTAACAATTAACAATTAACAATTAACAATTGTTGTTTTAATTGAAATTAATTTCTATATTTGCAACCCCATTTAAAAGGCTTTTGTAAAGATAACGATCTGGCCTCGTGGGATTGTTTCACTAAAATTGTATTAAAATGTACGCAATCGTAGAAATTGCCGGTCAGCAATTCAAAGTAGAGAAAGACCGTTACATCTTCACGCATCGTTTAGCAGGAGATGAAGGCGCTGAACTGGTATTCGACAAGGTATTACTTGTTGATAATGACGGAAAGATTTCCGTTGGTGCTCCAACTGTAGCAGGTGCTACGGTAAAAGCAAAAGTGTTAGCTCACGTTCGTGGTGAGAAAGTTCTTGTTTTCAAGAAGAAGCGTAGAAAGAGCTACCAAAAAAGTAATGGTCACCGTCAGGACTTAACAAAAGTTTTGATTGAAGCGATCAACGTAAAATAAGGTTTTAACTAGTCAAAAGACATAAATTTAAAAAGAAATGGCACACAAAAAAGGGGCCGGTTCATCGAAAAACGGCCGCGAATCGCATAGTAAAAGATTGGGTGTTAAATTATTTGGAGGTCAAGCTGTTATTGCTGGAAACATTATTGTTCGTCAGCGTGGTACTGCTCACAATCCAGGTACTAACGTAGGTATTGGAAAAGATCATACTTTGTTTGCTTTAACAGATGGTATCGTTGCCTTCAAAAAAGGATTCAAAGGTCGTTCTTTTGTAGAGGTTATTCCTGCAGCGGCAGCTCCAGTAGCAGCACCTGCACCAGCTGCAAAAGCTCCAGCCAAGAAAGCTGCTCCAAAGGCAGAAGTAGTTGCAGAAGCAGCCCCAGCAGTGGAGGCAGCAGCAGAAGAAAAGCCAAAAGCAAAACGTGCTCCTAAAAAAGCAGCTGAATCAGCTGAATAAGTAGAAGCTACAAGATAAATAGATAGGCCACTCATCGAGTGGCCTATTTTTTTGTCTATAAATTCTTTAAACGATTCGCTGCCTCCAACAAAATATCATCCGTCTTGGCAAAACAGAAGCGCAATATATGTTGCTCAGGTGGATGTTCATAAAAAACGGAAATCGGAATAGAAGCCACTTTGATTTCTTTTGTGAGACGAACCGCAAGGTCTTGGTCAAACTCATCCGTGATGGCAGAGTAATCAACACATTGAAAAAAACTACCTTGACTAGGTAGTAATTTAAATCTACTTCCTTCTAGAGCATTGGCAAATAAGTTCCTTTTTTTCTGGTAAAAACTCGATAATTCTTGCCAATATTGTGGCATCTTGAGCATATCTGTTAATGCCCATTGTAATGGCGTGGCACTGGAAAAAGTTACCCACTGATGGACCTTTCTAAATTCTGCAGTTAGGTATTCAGGGGCCAAACAATAGCCCATTTTCCAGCCTGTAATATGGTAGGTCTTACCAAAAGATCCACACACAAAACTTCTTTTGCGTAATTCTGGATGCAGCAAAACGCTGGCATGCTGTTTGCCATCAAATACGATATGCTCATATACTTCATCTGAAACAATGACAATATCAGTCCCTTTTACTACTTCAGCGAATGCTACTAAATCTTCCATTTCCCAGATGGCTCCTGTGGGATTATGTGGAGTATTGACATAAATAGCCCTCGTCTTTGGTGTAATCGTCCGGGCCAATTCTTCAAAATCGATTCGGAAACCTTTCTCTGCTTGTAGGGTTAAGTGAATAGGTATGCCTCCTGCTAGGCGCACAATTGGGTCGTATGCATCATAAGAAGGATCAAACATGATTACCTCATCGCCCGGATGAACACAACAATGAATGGCTGCAAACAGGGCCTCTGTAGCCCCAGAAAC
>JBEGQV010000125.1:0-8863 GCA_041180785.1 Bacteroidota bacterium
TTTTTGGCCTCTTGGTGTGTACATGGATATCTGAAATAATAATCCAGTTCTCCCAAATGTTTTGAAAAATAGGATGCAACATATTGATTAGCTTCCTTTACAAATGAATTTACTTCAGGAAATTGTATAGTTGGAGTTGTTTTTTTTGATGGGTATTTTTTTCTGTTATCTTCATCAAAACTCCATTTACCACCAGTTGGTTGAGCGTTATTTTCTAATAAAATGTTCCATTTTTTTCGTTGAAAAACATAAAAGTCGTGGTGAAGTAATCTTTTTCGTTGAGAGAAATATTGCAAAATTTCTGATGATGTATTTATAAAATTTGGCGACTCAAATACCGTACTTTTTATATTACAAGATTTAATACCCTTTTCAATTCGGTTGGATAACCAATAATCAGTAGGGTCATAGTAATCAATTTGATTTACAGAGGAGCTAATCTTCAATTTAAAAAATACGGAAATATTTGATGCTTCATCAATTGATTCAACGTAGGTAACAGGTATTTTATGATTATTCAAAAATTCCTCATAATATTTCATGCTTGATCGATGCAGGCGAATTTTTTGTTTATGAAATAAATATTGCTTGAAGTATAAAAACTCTTCAATTAGATAAATGCAATCATAGTTGCGTAATAAATGAACGTTTTCATATAATTGATGAGGAAAAATAAGAAAGATTTTCATGAATTTTCGACGTGTTTTTCTAAAATAGCAGGTTTATGCATTTTTACTTCAATTGATTTTTTAAATTTCCAGAGTTTTTCTCTAACCAATTTACTTGAAAGTTCAAGATCTATGATGGGCTTGGGATAATCAATAGCTTGAATTCCATGCATTTCTTTTTCCAATTGACTCATTTTATAGGGTTCATGAATAAATGCAGTTGGAATATTTTTAAGTGCTGGTATCCATTGCTTGATAAATGCACCTTCAGGATCTTTTTCTTTACTTTGTTTAATGGGATTATAAATTCTCAATGTATTAATTCCAGTAGTTCCAGCCTGCATTTGAAGTTGGGGGTAGTGGATGCCAGGTTCATAATCTAAAAAATTTCTCGCTAAAAAATAGGCCCCATTTCTCCAATCAATTTGAAGATGATGTGTAAGAAAGCTGACAAGCATTGCACGGCTTCTGAAATTAATCCAGCCAGTTGCTTTAAGGCAAAGAATATTGGCATCAATAATTGGAATGCCTGTTTCTGCATTTTCCCATTTTTGAATCAACTTTTTATCATAAACAAATGGGAATTGCAAGTAACCCTTATTTAAAAACGAATATTCATATCCATTATCCATTTCGAATTTTTGAATAAAGTGATTGTTCCAACGTAATCGACTCATAAAATTTTTGAGATGGAAGTGATCATTTTTACTTACTTGTTTGTTTTTGGCAGCTTGATATACCTGTTTTAAGCTTAAATTTCCCCAACTTAAAAAAGGCGAAAGCCTGCTGCAACTTTTCCGACTTTCAAGAGGTTTACCGATGTCATAACTATAATTAAACATCCGATTTGTAAGAAAACTTGACAAATATTGCATAGCATAGTCTTCCCCTGCTGGCTGAAATTTATCTGGATATAATTTCAGCTTTTTCATTAATGCGTTAGGTATGGGAAATGGATGAGTGAATTTTTTTATGATGGAGAGTTTGTAGTTATTGATCACGATGGGTTTATTTAATGCTTGGTACCATTTTGCTGACCAATTTTCTCTTTTTTTTAGTCCTCTAACTATTCCATCCCTTTGAAACTCATGCCATGAAATGTTATATTTTTTTGCAAATTTGGCGATTTGTTTGTCGCGTTCATAGGTTATTTGTATCCCAGATTCTTGATAACTGAAAATGTTTTTAATGTGAAAAATGTCATTTAAATAGGTAAAGACATCTAAAGCCTCTCCATAAAAAAGGTGAATCTCTTTTTTAATTTTTGGTAGGAGGTTTTGGATGGAATGAAATTGAAATTGTAAATGTCGAAGGCTACAATCAGGGTGGTGAATGATGCTCGGTTCAAAAATAAAAATTGGTAAATAGGGAGTTTCTTCTAATTCCGCATTAAAAAAGGGAAGATGATCTTGACTTCGTAAATCTCTTTTTAACCAAACAATATTAATTTCTTGTTTCATTCGTTTGAAAAATAGTACTTAGCCAATGGTAAACAATTTTTCCAATATTTTGAGAAGGAGGTATAATAGCCATCAATTTCAGGGAAAAGCCAATCTCTAGAAATTTCTATACCTTGATAAGTTGAATTTAATGGATGTTGCTTGAAATAAATGGGTTGATTGGAAACTTTTTGAAAAAGTTCTGAAAATTCACCAACAAAGAATTGAATATTGGGTATATTTTTTGCCAAATCAATCATAAAACTCATACTTTTTTCACTGATCGGATATGTTTCAAAAATTGATGGTTCAATTAACAAGATGTTGTTTGGATTATTGTTTTTGTTCCAATTTGGATCCAAATTGTAGAAATTATAGACATAAATTGGGCTATTTTCAACTATAACTAGTCGATTTTTAAAATCAGGAAGGTTGCAGGTTTCAGCGAATTGAACAGATTCTTTTAAAAATTCAGGAGTTTGGATGTTGGGTAATTCTTCATAGGATACATCCAAGTAAGTACCTTTTTCATCTGATTTTGTAAACTTGTTGATGTTTTCTTGGTTGGCAAAATATTTTTTTTGGCTAAATGTCCCTGCAACCCATTGCCAACTAAGTGCATTACTAACTACATCTCCATCTAATAAATGATAATAAAGCCATTTTGAAGGATTTTTCCAATGGTATTTGCCTACATTACAAAGGATACTAGCAAGGTACATCCGTTGATGATTATGCATATAACCCGTTTGAATTAATTCTTGAATTGCTTTGTTTACAGCTTGTATGCCAACGTTATTATGTAAAATTTGTGTTGGAATTCCATAATTATCTACTTCCTTTTGGTCAGAAAAAAGATCAGTAAAAATATTATTTTTAAGGTGGTTCCAAATTCTTTGATAATATTCCCTCCAAGCTAGCTCTTTTACAAATGATTCAATTTCATGAAATTGCAAGTTTCGATTTTTTATTTCAAAGGCAATTTGTGGTAGAGAAATTACACCTCTTGAGATGTATGGGGATAAATAGCTCACATGACCATCTATATAGTTTCTATTGTTAGCATATGCAATAGGATCAATTGATTTGATTCTCGAAATAATTTTTTCGAATTTAGTTGGGAAATACATCTTGGGTAAATTTTGTCAAATTTATAGCTTCAAAAGCATATGTTATCCATTTGTAACTAATAACTTTACAAATCTATGCATGAGAATCGAACTATTTTTGTTGATGTGATCTTACCAGTCCCCATTCCTGGGTATTTTACCTACAGGGTGCCAAGGGATTGGGAATCTGTCATTCAAAACGGCTTGCGTGTAGTGGTTCCGTTTGGTTCTTCAAAAGTCTACACGGGAGTTATCGTATCCGTGCATGAAACACCACCTAAAAATTATCAAGCGAAATATCTGTTGGAAGTGCTTGATGAATATCCTTTGGTGAATGCAAATCAATTAAAGCTCATGAATTGGGTGTCCGCCTATTACATGTGTACACCTGGGGAGGTGTTTCAAGCAGCACTGCCGGCCGGATTAAAAATCTCAAGCCAATCGAAAATTCAATTAAATCCTTTATTTGAAGAATGGGATCAGCTTACGGAAAAGGAAGCAAATTTTTGTCATTTTTTGAAGGAGCGGGAATCATGTACTTACGACGATGCCAAATCTTTTTTGGAACTAAAAAGTCCCTATCATATCATCAAATCACTGGTTGGAAAAACAGCTATTATCGTATTTGACGAATTGAAGGATCGATATGCTCCGAAAGTAGTCAGGAAAATTCGATTAACGGCATCATACTTGACTTCAGAGGCCATCACTGAGTTGATCAATAAGTTGGAGTCAAAACCCAAACAGTTGGCCGTCATACTACATTATTTACGATTTATACCTGTCTTAAAAGATGTGGAGTTGAATGAAAAGGGTTTAGATAAAAAGTCATTTGCTAAAGCAGATGTTTCTGAAAGTTCCTTACAATCACTTATCAAAAACGGAGTTTTTGAAATATTTGAACAAATTATTTCACGATTTGCCTCCGAGGAAACGGATTTTATTCCACGTGATTTTGCCCTTTCAATACCGCAAAATCAGGCTTTTCAGGAAATTTTACAAGGATTTGCTGAAAAAGATGTGGTGCTTTTAAAAGGAGTAACAGGTTCAGGGAAAACGGAGATTTATATCAAGTTAATTCAAGAAGCCTTGGCAAATGGTGATCAAGTCTTATATCTTTTACCTGAAATTGCTCTAACGACACAAATTGTGATTCGTTTAAAGAAAATTTTTGGCGAGCAATTGGGGATTTACCATTCAAAGTTTTCCGACAATGAGCGTGTGGAGGTGTGGAAATCTATTGCCGAAGGAAAATATCAATTCATCGTTGGGGTACGGTCCTCCATCTTTTTGCCCTACAAAAATTTAGGTTTAATTATTGTAGACGAAGAGCATGAGCAGTCTTTTAAACAGGCAGATCCTGCACCTCGCTACCATGCGCGTGATGTGGCCATTGTGTTGGCAAACATGCACCAGTCGAAAGTTTTATTGGGTTCTGCCACGCCATCATTTGAAAGCTATTATCAAGCAAAAACTGGTAAATATGCCTTGGTTCAATTGAATGAACGATTTGGAAATACGCAATTGCCAGAAATCAAATTAATTGATACCAAATATGCCGCTCAAGCCAAGCAAATGAAGGGTGGATTTTCAAATGAGATCATCGAAAAATTGCAAGTGAATTTATCGGCCGGTAAACAAAGTTTATTGTTTCAAAATAGAAGAGGTTATTCTCCATATATTCAATGTCAATTGTGTGAATGGATTTCTCAATGCACCCAATGTGATGTGAGTCTGACCTACCATTCAAAAGATCGAGAACTGAAATGTCATTATTGTGGCTATAAAGAACCCATGCCAACTCGCTGTGGGGCATGCGGAAGTACACAATTACAAACGATGGGGTATGGGACTGAAAAAATTGAAGAAGAAATACAGTTGCATTTACCAACAGCTCGGATTGGTCGAGTTGATTTAGATACAACACGTTCCAAAACGGCCTTTAATCAATTGATTTCAGAGGTGCAATCGGGTAATTTAGATGTTATTGTAGGCACACAAATGGTGGCGAAAGGATTGGATTTTGATGGATTATCCTTTGTTGGCATATTTGATGCAGACAAAATGATCAATTTTCCTGATTTCAAAGCTCATGAAAAAGCCTATCAGCTTATTACGCAAGTTGCAGGAAGAGCAGGTAGGAGAGATCAACAAGGTGAAGTATACATTCAAACCAACCAACCAGCACATGAATTATTCCAATTCATATTAGACGGAAATTACGAAGGATTATACGAAGTTGAAATGGTTGAAAGGGAAGGGTATCATTACCCACCTTTTGTTCGTTTAATAAAATTGATTTTGAAACATGCCGAAGACTTTAAGGCTGAACGAGCAGCTAAAGATTTAGGCCATGCCTTGAAAGCAAAATATGGGCCGGGTAGAATTTTAGGACCAGAAAAACCACTGATCGAAAAAATTCGAAATCTTTACGCACAGGAAATCTTGATTAAATTGGAAAAGGGTCTTTCGTTGTCAAAATTTAAATCAAGCTTGCGAGAAGATCTCGATATGGCTCAAACCTGGCCAAGTTTCAAGGGTGTTCAATTAGTTATTGATGTCGATTGTCAATAATTGAAACTAAATCTCAAACACAACTTCCTCATAAGGTAATCTGTATCGTTCACCATAAATTCCTCCTGGAGTACCTTTACCTACAGCAATAATCATATTTATTTCGGCACCATTCGGTAGTTTTAAGTATTTGTGTACACGGTCTCTGTCAAATCCTTCCATCGGACAGGTATCAAATCCCTCTGCTGTAATAGACAGCATAAAGGTTTGAGCTGCGAGAGCACATGATTTGTGTACCATTACTCGCTGATCTGCTTTGCCACCAAATTTCATAAATGGTTTGTTGAATCCCATGAAAAAGCACATAGCTTTTCGAATCATTGTGAAAAATCCAAAGGGGTCCTGACGATAGAGCAGAGGCATTAATTTGGCATAATATTGTATGCCTCGCTTGATCATTTTACTCGTTTCGTCGCCATTTGCTTGCTTTTTAATTTGTGCAAGATTGAAGGCTGCCCGCTCTTTCCATAAATCTTGTCGGGTTACAAACACCACCAAATGTTTGGCAGTGGTAGCTGCAGATTGTCCTAAGCACAATTTTCCCCATTCCTGCATATTCTCTGTTTTGCTTTCCCAATAAAATTCCCAAAGCTGCATGTTCGAACTATTGGGAGATAAGATAGCTCTTTCTAGACTTTTTTTAATTACTTCATTGGGCACATCAACATTCGCATCAAATTTTCTATTTGATCTTCTGGATTGAATGAGTTGGTCGAATTCTTTGGAAAGCATTTTTGGGTTATGGGTTTATGGGTTATGGGTTATGAGTTATGGGTTGTGATGTATAAGATATAAGGTAATAAAATTAAGTGCAAAATAAACAAAAAGAGCCGGAAATTCCGGCTCTTGATGTGGTTGGATAAAAATTAATATCCAGGATTTTGTTTCAAGGTTGGGCTTCCTCCTTTTTGAGAGTTTAAGATCTCGTCATTAGGAAGAGGGAAATACGAATTTTTGTCGTTATAAGTTTTACCAACTAAATAACCACGCTTATTGTAAGTTCTGCCTGACAAATCCTTTCCATTAACAGATTCCTCAGCTAAGTACTTGGTTAAATATGGTTTAGCAATTCCCCAACGTACTAAGTCGAAATAACGGTGACCTTCCATGGCAAATTCTAAACGGTTTTCCATATAGATTGCATTTAAGGCAAAATCCTTTCCTTTGGAAGCAAATGTTCCAGTTTTGTAAGGATTGATTACATAATTAATGCTTGCATCTTGAACAGAACCATTTTTTGCACGATTACGGATGATGTTCACATATTCTTCCGCCTTGTCTAAGCTTCCAATTTGTGCTTCACATTCCGCTAACCATAAGATGACTGAAGATAATTTCAATAAACGGTAGTTGTTATTTACCGAACGCTTGTTGGTCGAGTGTGTTGAACTACCTTCCTCAGCCAAATAATACATCCATTTTTTACCAATGTATGGACCTGAGTAGTTTTGGTTACGAATCCAAGAATACCCTGGCATTTGTCCCCAATCCAAGAAGTTTACACCACGGCGACCAACTGTCCAATCCAAACGTGGATCAACTGGAACAGTTCTATCTAAATTAAATGCTTGGTCTGACTTCAATCCTTGGTCATTTGGTAAGTCGATTTGATTGTAGGTATCTGCTGTACCATCTTTCTTTTCACCAATCATTGGTAAACCATCAGCTGTTGTTTTGAAGGCATTCACTAAGTTTTGAGAAGGAAGATAGAAACCGCAGCATCCACGACCTGGAGAGTTCGCTGAATAAGGCCAGTTTAAGTTATCTCCTTGGTTACCATTGTTACCAGTTGAACCATCATTTACAGAGAATTCAACCTCAAAAATAGACTCTGAGTTATTGTTGGTAGCTGTTCTGTAATTGTCATGGTAGTTGGTTACCAATTTTTTACCTGAGTTTTTATAAACGTCCTCTAAAACTGTTTTAGCTGCGGCAAATTTTCCTTGGAACATGTAGGCCTTTGCTAAATAAGTTAAAGCTGCCCATTTAGTTGCTCTGCCTTTTTGTGCTTGAGTTGCAGGAAGTACAGCAGCTGCATCTGAGAAATCTTTCTCGATGTTTGGCCAGATATCCTTATCGTTTACAACTTTTGTAGAATTTGGATCATCTCTGTTGTAAATCGCATCATCGATATAAGGTACCATGTTCCACATTTTCTTAGCCTCAAAGTGGTAATGACCACGTAAGAATTTTGCTTCAGCAATCACCTGTGCTTTTTCAGCATCTGTCATGTCTTTTACATCAGCACTTTTTGCTAATTGAATGGCATCGTTTGCACGTGCAACTCCATCATAGGAGTGCTGCCATTTTCCTAAGAAATAGGTATTGTCTGAAAGCCAGTTGAATTGTTCAATGTATTCTTGTTCTGGCTGGTCACCAATATCCGTTCCTTTTACGGCATCACCTGAGGTGATACCACCAAATACGTAATTGGAGATGGTAGACTGACGACCTGTGTTACCAGCTCCTACCCCATCTAAAAGTGAATATGCACCAACTAAAAGTGCATTCACCCCATTCTTGTTACTCAAAGAGGTAATCGATGCAGCGCCTTGTGGCTGAATGTCGAAAAAACTATCTGAACAAGAAAAGTTCAAACCGACTGCTGCAATTACTGCAAATATTGTTATCTTTTTCATTTTATTCTTCAATTTTTCGATGATTAAAATCCTACTCTTAAACCAACATTATAAGATTTAGCTGTTGGGAAGGCACCTTCGTCGATACCCATGTGGATATCTGTGTTGTCGCCACCAGCATTTCTTAAGTTAATTTCTGGGTCTAAACCTTTGTATTTGGTAAAGGTGAACAAGTTCTGTCCTTGAACGTATACTTGTACCGAGCTCAATTTAAGTCTATTCAAAATTGCTTTTGGGAAATTGTACGTTAATTGAATGTTCTTGATTCTTGTATACGATCCATCTTCAACAAAATAAGAAGAAATCTGCTGAGAAGTACCATCGTTTGAATCTAATCTCGGTAAGATAGAACCATCACCCGGTGCTCTCCAAGATCTATACAACATGTCTTTTGAACGGTTTCCTTGGAAGGTGTTGAAATCTGTCCAGAATTT
>JBEGQV010000126.1:0-4530 GCA_041180785.1 Bacteroidota bacterium
AAAGAGGGTTTGGCTTCAGCAACTTTATTAAAACCACCCACCATACTCATGGCTCCCATTTGATGGATCGATAACATTTGCATCACCATTCCAATAAAAATAGAGAATATAAAGGTTAGTCCGAAGATTTTAAGCATGTTCCCTTTTTGCAATTCTTCCTGGGTCAAGCCGGTTTCTTTCATCCAAGCTGTTCCAAAAACCTTTGGATGATACCATACAAACCCTACTAACAAAGTAGTAAAAGCCGCCACAACTGGCGAAATAAAATTCATTTCCATAGCATAAGTTTTAGTTGTTAATAGAAACAAATATAAAAATAATACCCATAAAAAAACCCTTGTATTGCTACAAGGGTTTATAAAAAATCGTCATTCTTTAGTATCTATAATACTCTGGTTTGAATGGTCCTTGAAGTTCAACACCAATATAAGCTGCTTGCTCTGGACGCAATGTCTCTAGTTCTACACCCAATTTAGCCAAGTGTAAAGCCGCTACTTTTTCATCTAAATGCTTTGGCAACATATATACTTCATTGTTGTAAGCCGCACTGTTTTTCCACAATTCGATTTGTGCCAAAGTTTGGTTGGTAAATGAGTTACTCATTACAAAACTTGGGTGACCTGTAGCACAACCTAAGTTCACTAAACGACCTTCTGCCAAGATGATAATATCTTTTCCGTTGACGTTGTAGATATCTACTTGAGGTTTCACTTCGTTTTTAGTATGACCAAAGTTTTTGTTCAACCATGCCATATCAATTTCGTTATCAAAGTGCCCGATGTTACACACTATCGTTTTGTCTTTCATTTTCTCGAAATGAGAACCTAAAACAATGTCTTTATTTCCTGTAGTAGTGATAATAATATCAGCTGTTGCGATAACAGTATCTAGTTTTTTCACTTCAAAACCGTCCATCGCTGCTTGTAACGCACAAATTGGATCAATTTCAGTAACAGTTACAATAGAACCCGCACCTCTAAAAGAAGCTGCTGTTCCTTTTCCTACGTCTCCGTATCCACAAACAACTACTCTCTTTCCTGCCAACATAATATCAGTTGCTCTTCTAACTGCATCTACAGCCGATTCTTTACATCCGTATTTGTTGTCAAATTTCGATTTAGTAACCGAATCATTCACATTAATAGCCGGCATTGGCAATGTTCCTGCTTTTACTCTTTCGTATAATCTATGTACACCAGTTGTAGTTTCTTCAGACAATCCTTTGATGCCTTCTACCAAATGAGGGTAACGATCAATCACCATATTGGTCAAATCGCCACCATCGTCCAAAATCATATTTAATGGTTTTCTGTCTTCACCAAAGAATAAGGTTTGTTCAATACACCAGTCAAAATCTTCTTCGTTTAACCCTTTCCAAGCATATACTTGAATTCCTGCAGCGGCAATAGCAGCAGCAGCTTGATCTTGAGTAGAAAAAATATTACAAGATGACCAAGTTACCTCAGCACCCAAAGCAATCAAAGTTTCAATCAAAACCGCTGTTTGAATCGTCATGTGCAAACAACCTGCAATACGAGCACCTTTCAATGGTTGTTCATCTGCATATTCAGCTCTAAGCGCCATTAATCCTGGCATTTCAGCTTCTGCTAATTCAATTTCTTTTCTTCCCCAAGCCGCTAGAGAAATGTCTTTTACTTTGTAAGCCACATAAGGCATCGTTGCTGTACTCATTTATAGTATATTTGTTGTTGTAAAAATTTTTGCAAAATTACATAATAACTTATGATTTTAAAAACATTCCCTTACTTTTATGAATTGTTTAGGAAGCTAATCTTTTAAAAATCAATAAAATAATTCAATTTGTTTTCTACTAAGGAGCTAATCCCGCCATTCGCTTTATCTTTGCCGCCAAAAACCGGCAGCAAAGGATGCCGCTTCTGTCGGGGCTATAACCAGAATTCGCCATGCCGTTATACAAAATCATAGAACATAATTCCTCAACCCGAATTCTGATTTGGAATATCACCGAATCCTTCGAACAATTGAACCAAGAAGTCCAGTTGAACGAAAAAAATCAATTGCGCTTGAACGGAATGAAATCCGAAATGCACCAACGTGCTTTTCTAAGCATCCGAAAATTATTGGCGCTAGCGGGTTATTCTGATTTTGATTTGGAGTATGATGCATTTGGCAAACCCCATTTAGTAGATCACAACTACATTTCCATTACCCATTCCCATCATTTTGCAGCTATCATTGTAAGCAACGAACCGGTGGGTATCGACATCGAAATGCAACGCGAAAAAATTCTAAAAATCGCACATAAGTTTGTCAATAACGAAGAATTAAACCGACTTCAACAATCAGATCCGACCGAATATATTAAAAAACTAACCGTAAAATGGGGTGCTAAAGAAGCTATTTTTAAAATTAAAAACGAAAAAGGCATCAGCTTTAAAGATCATATTCAACTAACTCCGTTTGAATTGAACGAAACACAAACTACTGCTACTTTATATTATATCGGCTTAGAGGAAAAATTCGTCATTCATTTTTCAGAATTGGATACTAATTTTACATTAGTGTATGCATTTGAAAACAATCATTCAAACCAACTCCACTAAATATGTTCGAATTCTTCTTTTCACAATACAAAGAATACCAATCCTATGATATTATTTTAGAAATCATGGCAACACTATTAGGAATCACTAGTGTTTGGTATGCCAAAAAAGATAATATTCTGGTTTTTCCAACTGGAATGATAAGCACTTTAATTTATGTGTATTTACTTTGGAAATGGACACTTTGGGGCGATATGATGATCAACGGCTACTATTTCACCATGAGTGTTTATGGCTGGTATTGTTGGACCCGAAAAAAAGGAGACAGCGTCGAGTTTCCAATTGCTGAAATTTCTGCTGCCGAAAAACGCATGTCCCTATTAATCTTTATCTTTACCGTCGCATTTGTTGTCGCGGTCTACCATTATTTTGATAAATTCAATACTTGGTATGCTTATGTAGACACCTTTGTAACCGGAATTTTCCTTATTGGTATGTGGCTTATGGCCAAACGTAAAATTGAAAATTGGGTGTTTTGGATTGTTGGAGATTTAGTTTCCATTCCCTTGTATTTTGCAAAAGGATTGACTTTTACCAGCTTTCAATATATAGTATTTACAATTGTTGCCGTTTACGGCTATTTAGAATGGAAGAAAACCTTAAACAACTCCCAACTGGCGCTAGAAAAATAATTAAGATTGCCTTATTCGGTCCGGAAAGTACTGGAAAAACCACTTTGGCAAAACAATTGGCAGCATATTACAAAACCGAATGGGTTCCCGAATTTGCACGTGATTATCTTCAAGAAAAGTGGGACAAACACCAAGCCATTTGCGACGTAGACGATATGCTCCCTATTGCTTATGGACAAACACAATTGGAAAACAATAAAATGGCAATCGCCAATCAGTATCTTTTTTGCGATACGAATCTAATGGTAACCAAAGTTTTCTCGGAGATATACTACCACTATTGTGATCCTTTATTAGACCAGGCGGCACGCGAACACGAATACGATTTGTTTTTTCTTACCGATATTGATGTCCCATGGGAAAAAGACGATTTACGTGACAAACCCGAAGGGCGTGAAACAGTTTTCAGCGTTTTCAAACAATCATTGATTGACAACAACAAACCTTTTATTACCCTTTCTGGCGACGCCTCTTTACGACTTAAAAAAGCGGTTTCCATTATTGATGACTTAACGGTTGCTCTTCAAAACGGACAATCGTCTTTGGAATTTGTTCAGGATTATCTCATCCAGAATAATTAAATCCATCTCGTTTTTTTGCAATTGAATTTTGAGATGATCATTGCAATTGCAATGAAATGTGCTATATTTGCACCGTCTCAAGGGGTGCTCTAAATTACGAGCTGAGATTATACCCAATGAACCTGAGCAGGTAATGCTGCTAAGGGAAAACTGACCAACAATTAATGTGCACGTTAATCACAAGGTCTAGAGTAACCATTTAATTTTTAACCAAGAATAATTACCCCTGTTATTCGTAATTTTTTTACGAATGAAAATTGTATTATTCAAAACGAGCCAAAAACAACTATTTGTTAGCTCATTACTGTTGTTCTCTTTAGCAACATTTGCTCAAGAGAAAACCAAAGACACCACTCAAGTCAATCAACTTGACGAAGTATTAGTATCAGCAATTCGGGTAACTTCTAAAACTCCTGTTAGTTTTAGCAATCTATCTAAGAAAGAAATTCAAACCCGGAACTTAGGGCAAGATATTCCTATCTTGATGAATTACATGCCTTCGGTAGTGACTACTTCGGATGCTGGAAACGGGGTGGGTTACACTGGGATTCGTGTTCGTGGAAGCGATGCCACTCGCGTCAACGTAACCATCAACGGAATTCCGTACAACGATTCTGAAAGCCATGGTACTTTTTGGGTCAACATGCCTGATTTTGCTTCCTCCCTTCAAAGTGTGCAATTGCAACGAGGTGTAGGAACCTCAACGAATGGTTCGGGCGCTTTTGGTGCCAG
>JBEGQV010000127.1:0-8492 GCA_041180785.1 Bacteroidota bacterium
ATGGGCGAAGGGCCTACTGCATTATACGTTCCTTTGAGCGATTTATTTTCTATTCCTTGTAAAAAAAACTGACATAAATCGTCGATATGTATCCATGATTGCCATTGTTGACCACTTCCTAGGGCGCTCCCAATTCCCCATTTGATGGGCTCTGATATTTTTGGAAATATGCCTTCTTTTGCATCTAAGACGAGTCCAATGCGAAAGGTAACCGAACGGATGTCGATCGGTAATTCTTGTGCTTCTTTTTCCCATGCTTGAGTACAAGTTGCCAAAAAGTCGTTGCCGGGATTACTTGCTTCCGTACAAATTTCTTCTCCTGAATCGGACCCATAAAACCCAATGGCAGAAGCAAAAATAAGGGATTGAACCTTATGGGGAGATTTTTTTAAGGTATTGACGAGTAATTGAGTACTTTGAACTCTTGAGGCGATAATTTCCGACTTTCTAGAGTCTGTCCATCGTTTTGCCCCAATATTTTCACCTGCCAAATGAATGATGGCATCGATATTTTCAAGGGCATTTTCTTGTATCCATTGTCTTGTTGGGTCCCAGGAGAAGTCCCCATTCGAACGAGATAAAATAAACGTGGAATGTCCCGCCTGCGCGAAAGTTTTTTGTAGGGCTTTCCCGATAAAACCAGATCCTCCACTGATTAAAATGTTCATTTTACTCCTTTTTTAATGGCCTCATAAATCACTTCATTCATGCCAGTACGAATATTCAAATCACTTATTTTGCTATTGTTTCGGGTAGGATATACACGATTTGAAAGGAAAACATAAACTAAATCATGGACGGGATCTATCCACGTGTAAGTACCCGTAAATCCGCTGTGTCCAAAACTTTCTTCACTGGCAGATGCTGCGGCAGAAATCCCTGGTTTTTTACGGTCTACTTTATCAAACCCAACGCCTCTTCTTGAATTTTCTTGGATAGAAAATGGATAAGAAGTCCAATAATGTACTGTTTTCGAATCGATAAATTGTTGTCCGCCATAATAGCCTTTTTGTAAATATAACTGCATTAATTTGCCCAGATCATTCGCATTTCCAAACAATCCAGCGTGTCCACTGATGCCATCTAAAAGAGCGGCTCCTTCGTCGTGCACTTTTCCGTGAATAAGGGTTTTTCTGAATAAGGAATCGTATTCAGTTGGCACAATTCGGCTCATTGGAAAAAATTTCTCAGCTTGGTAAGTAAGGGTAGAAGCGCCTAAAGGTTTGTAAAATGTTTTTGCTAGGTAGGTAGGCCATTCCTCTCCGGTTACCGACTTAGAAATACCCGGCAATAAATAATACGATAAATCGGAGTAAACATATTCTTTTTTGTCTCTTAACGGTGAATCTTTAATGGCATTAAAGATTTTTTCTTTGATGCTTTTATGTGCCCACAAATTTTCGGTCACTTGTACCGGATATTCATCAGATTTGGCATAGGACAAGGTTTGCGGTTTCCAACGAGTAATTTCATTTTTTAAGTCGACTACTTCTTCCCAAATCTTGGGTTGCTTTGCAATCCACTGTTTGATATGATTTTCTCCAGCCGTTTTGTTAATGTATTTTTCCCACAAGTTCATGCCAAAGGAATTTCCTGCATATTTCAATTGAAATTTCTTGCTGTGAACAATCATGTCTAAACTGTCAATATAATCCATCCAAAATGGAATCCAGGCTTTTAATCGGGCTTGGTGGGTTAAAATATCAAGATATTTTAGGTCCGACTTATTGGAATGTTCTAAGGCCGGGACGAGTTTGGACCACCCTTCTTCTAAATGGAATTTTCCTTCATCTTGCCATTTCATTAGGGCAGGAACCGAGGTTGAAATTTTTGTGATGGAGGCCAGGTCGTAAATGGCGGATTTTTCTAAGGCCTCTTTGCCTTCGTAGGTTTGTTTTCCGTATGCTTTGTGAAAAATCACTTTCCCTTCCTTCGCAATCCATACAACCATTCCTGGAGTAGCCTTTTCTTTCAAGGCTAAATTTGCTAAAGAATCAATGTTTTTTGATAAGAATTGACTGCTGATTCCCACCTCTTCCGGGATGTGTTGGTAGCGTAGTCGTGCTAAACTTGGCGTTAAAAATCCTTGTCCATATTTATACTGTTGATTCAAGGTAACAGGAAATTTTCCTTGAAACCCAATGCCACCAAAAATCGCTTCTGCTGCCACTTCCATTTGCGAAACGCCTTCTTGGTAAGTGGTGATGAGTGCAGCTGCTTTGTGTAAGCTATCAAATTTGGTGAGCGTCATGGCATTGGCAAAATGTGTGACTACTGTTTTTGAATTCACAAATCGATCGACCAAGGATTTTACCGTTGGTTTTAAACTGTAATTATTGACAGGTCGGATGGAGATGCCATGAATGCCTAATAAGACCAAATTATATTGTTTCAAAGCTTTTTCGGTAGCTACAATACTTGAGTCGTTGCTGTTTTCATCCAAGTAGAAATGGGACATTTCTACATAATTTTGAGCAGTTTGTTGAAAGGCATTTGGAAATTTGCTACCATAATTCGGTTTACCAATTGCCAAAGTGGCAATCTTTAGGGTATCAAGTTGCTTGATGGGCAAAAGTCCGAGGGGATTTTTAAGTAAGGTGATGGTTTTTTCTGCCAGTATTTTGTTGAGCGATTCAGCATAAATTGGATTTAAATCGGTGATTAAATTTTCAATCTGAATCGGTTGATATTGATCGAGATTTGCCCATGCTTTTGCATTTAAAATGCGCTTTACTCGGTAATCCAATTCCTCTAATGAAATTTCTTTGTTTTCTATCGCTTTTTTGATGGCATTAAAGGCAGCAGGAACATCCGTGAAGGTTTCTAAAATATCATTCCCGGCTAAAAAGGCTTTCACATTAGCAGTTCCCTCTGGGAAATTTTTGGTAGCACCTTTCATGTCCATTGCATCCGTAAAAACCAGGCCATTAAACTTTAATTCATCTCGTAGAAGTCCTTTTACAATGGGCTTTGATAAGGTGGAGGCCAGATTGGCTGTCGTGTCTAATGCAGGTAAGTTTAGATGTCCGACCATTACACCTTGTAAGCCATTTTCAATTAATGATTTGTATGGAAAAAGTTCAAGGCTGTCCAAACGATTTTTTCCGTGTAAAATAACAGGTAAATCGTAATGTGAATCGGCACTGGTATCTCCGTGTCCAGGGAAGTGTTTAGCGGATGTGAGAATTCCACCTTTTTGCAAACCGCGCATGTAGGCGAGAGATTTTTGAGTAACTAACTCTCTGTTTTCTCCAAAAGAGCGGAAATTGATAACCGGATTATTGGGATTATTGTTGATGTCAACCACCGGGGCATAATTGATGTGCACCCCCATACGCTTACATTGCAAGGCAATTTGGTACCCCATTTTTTCAATCAGAGCATCATTTCCTTGCATGGCACCCAGGGTCATTTGATAGGGATAGCGAACAGTTGAATCCAATCGCATGTTTAATCCCCATTCCAAATCCATTCCGATGAATAACGGCACTTTCGATAACGACTGAAGCTTGTTTACCACTTTAGCCTGTTGGGTTGGATATCCAGCAAAAAAGACCAATCCACCAATGTGATAATCTCTCACGATGGAGTTTAAGCGAGTGGTATCGTACGTCGGATTGGAATTGGCGCGCGGCATGAGCACTTGTCCTATTTTTTGGTCTAAACTTAGACTTGAAAAAACAGAATCAACCCATTTTTGTTTTTGATGTGGAAATAAATCTGATTGTGCAGAAAGGTTTGCTGAAACAAGGAAAAAAGCAAACAAAGTAAGAAGCGTCTTTTTCATCTTACTAAAATAGGAAAAATTTTAGTTAAGGGCCTCACTTTCAATTTTCGATTTTCGACAAAAATTTTCGAAAATCGAAAAGATTTTTCGAATAAAGCCTACTGGGAATAAGTATAGTTATAATTTTTAAATAAAAATTTCATTTCATTAGGAATTTTATTTCCGATTTAAAATATTGTTGAAGTATTTTACCTCAACCTAATTAACCACTATGAAGACCAAACACCTTTTTTCCACTCGATTAATCCAATCTCGACAAGGTCTACGATTAACGCAGCAACAAGTTGCAACGGCTGTTGGCGTAAGCCAAAGTGCCTACAATTATTGGGAATCTGGAAAGCATTATCCTAATGCTACGAAAATTTTTCAGCTGACACAGGTGCTGCAAATTCCTTTAGAAGAAATGATTGGTCGGTAGATTTTCCTGTAAAGGGGGCCTTTATGTCCCCTTTACAAAATTTTCTTAAGGAGTTCCCTGCTGAAAAGTTATTTCAGTTGCCAATCCCATGGCGGAGAATCGAAAGGCAATGGATTGGGCGGTAGAGGGCTTTTTGATGTCCTGACAATGGGTGCCGGGCGCTAGAAAATAAATATAATATTCCTGATTTCGGTCTGCCAGCTGTTGAATGTCGGGCTTCCCCAATTCCTCTTCAATGTCGTTTGAGCTAACACCTTTTAGGTCCAATCGGTGTGCCTTCAACCAGTCGATTTGTGAAGAACGAAGACCTTTGCAGGCCCCTCGGTCACTTTTAAATTTTTCGACATCTAAACCGGTTAGATCTGCCTTTTTAGTGCAGGATGTCAAAAAAATTACAGTCCCCAAAAATAAAAGGAGTTGTCTCATTTTGTAAAAAATCCTAAGATGCTATTAGCAAAACTAAAAATCATACTGAAAATTAGCGGAGCAACAAATCCTTCCACTTTGAATCCCGGAATATATGCTTCTGTTAAATAAACCATGGCGATGGTGATCACCAAAGAAAACAATCCCAATGTAGCAAAAGTGATGGGAAAGCTAATGATTTTCAAAACGGGTTTTACAAATGAGTTAAGAAAAGCCATCATTAAAGCCACCAACAGGGCGGTGGTAAACGAGTCGACCGTTATTCCTTTTAAATATTTTGGAACAATTAAAACCAAAGCGGCTAATATCAAATAACGAATGATGAATCCAAGCATAATTATTTTTGATGTCTTTGTTGTAACAAGGCAATGATTTGTTCTAATCCGATTCCTCTATCTTCTAATAAAACTAAATAGTGGAACAACAAGTCAGCGGCCTCTCCTTTGAACAGTTCATCGTTGCTTGACATGGCCTCTATCACCAATTCTACAGCCTCTTCCCCTACTTTTTGAGCAACTTTGTTGGTACCTTTCTTGAATAATGAGGCGGTATAAGAAGTATCTGCCGAAGCATTTTTTCTAGAACGAATGACATGTTTTAAATGATCTAACCAGGCAGCGTTGTCATGATTAGGTTCATTAAAACAGGTATCTGCCCCAGTATGACAAGTTGGACCTTCCGGATTAGCCAAAATTAATAGCGTATCTTGATCGCAATCAATTTTGATTTCTACCACGTTTAAAAAGTAGTTGGAGGTTTCCCCTTTGGTCCATAAACGGTTTTTGGAGCGGGAGAAAAACGTCACACGTTTTTCTGCTTTTGTTTTTTCAAAAGCTTCTTCGTTCATATAACCGAGCATCAACACCTTTCGTGTGGAGGCGTCTTGAATAATGGCTGGAATAAGGCCTTTTGAAAAATCGGGCTGTGTGTTCATGTTCAAATTTAGTAAAAATTATAACCTCATGGGAATTCCTTTGTTAGAAAGGTATCTTTTGAGGTCCATAATTTCAATTTCTTTAAAATGGAAAATACTGGCAGCTAAACCTGCATCCGCTTTTCCTTCAGTAAATACTTCATAAAAATGCTCCATGGTGCCGGCTCCGCCACTAGCAATGACAGGAATGGATAGATTACCTGAAATCGTTGCGGTTAATTCGTTGGCAAACCCATTTTTGGTGCCATCGGTATCCATGGAGGTTAATAAAATTTCTCCTGCGCCTCTTTCTTGTACTTCTTTGGCCCAGGGGATGGTTTGTATATCGGTTATTTTTCTTCCACCGTGTGTGTGTACCCAGTGATTTCCCTCGACAAAGCGGGTATCAATGGCCACGACAATACATTGTGAGCCAAAATGTAAGGATAATTCATCCACTAAGGAGGGATTTCGTACGGCAGAAGAGTTGATGGAAACTTTGTCGGCCCCAGCATTTAATAGCGCAGAAACATCTTCAACTGAAGAAATGCCTCCGCCAACGGTGAAAGGGATATTGACATGTCTGGCTACTTCTTTTACCAATTCCACTAAGGTTTTGCGGTTGTCCACAGTTGCCGTGATGTCTAAAAAGACCAATTCGTCGGCTCCTTCTTTGGCATAAATGGCGCCTAATTCAACCGGATCACCAGCATCACGCAAATCGACAAAGTTGGTGCCTTTTACGGTGCGACCCTCTTTGATGTCTAAACAAGGTATGATTCTTTTGGTCAGCATCAGGCAAATTGGGCTAATTGTTCGAGCGTAATTTTTCCTTCATAAAATGCTTTTCCAACAATTACGCCAAACAAATTCATGTCGCGCAATTGTTCCAAATCTTCCATACAGCTCACACCTCCGCTGGCAATGATGTGTAAATCGGGTTGTTTCGATTGTATGTTGGCATACAAATCAAAACTTGGACCTTGCAATAAGCCATCTTTTGCAACATCTGTTGAAATGATGTATTTAGCGCCTTTTTGCACGTAATCGTTCAAAAATGTATAGATGGAAATGTTGGAATTTTCTTGCCAGCCAGAAACTGCAATTTGTTCGTTTTTGGCATCTGCGCCTAAAATGATTCGATCTGATCCGTATTTTTCGAACCATGAAATGACCAAATCAGGATTTTTCACAGCGATGGATCCTGCGGTAATTTGTTTTGCTCCAGATGAAAAAGCCATGTCGATCATTTCATCTGATTGAACACCTCCTCCAAAGTCAATATGCAAACGGGTTCCGTTTGCAATTCGTTCTAACACCTTTTGGTTGACAATCCTTTTTTCCTTGGCCCCATCCAAATCCACTAAGTGCAAACGTTGTATGCCTGCTCCTTCAAAAGCTTTAGCAACCTCCAGGGGATCGTTATGGTATACTTTTTTTTGCCCATAATCGCCTTGGGTGAGTCGGACGCATTGTCCACCAATGATATCAATTGCAGGTATTATTTGAAATTTCATATTCGATTCACAAAATTTTGAAGAAGGGTTTGTCCTGCCACGCCCGAAATTTCGGCGTGAAATTGGGCTGCATAAAAATTGTCTTGATGCAGCATGGCAGAAAAATCTTGAATGTAATTGCAAGTTGCCAACGTATTGGGAACAATTGGCGCAAAATACGAGTGTACAAAGTACATAAACTCAGATTTTTTCATACCTTCAAACAAAGGAATTTCTTCATTAAAGGTTACTTCATTCCAACCAACATGAGGAATTTTATGTGTTTTTGATTGAAAACGTTTGATTTCCACATCAAAGACACCCAAACAAGTAGCGTTATTTTCTTCAGAGCTTTTGCAAAGCAATTGCATCCCGATACACGTTGCCAAAACAGGTTGCTTGAGGGTCGGAATTAGTTGGTCCAAACCCTTTTCTCGTAGATAATTCATGGCTGTACTCGCTTCTCCAACGCCCGGAAATATAATTTTTTCTGCAGAACGCAATTGTCGCTCATCGTCTGTCCAGATGTATTTAACCCCGATTCGATCGAGTGCATACATAACAGACGCCACATTCCCCGCATTGTATTTAATAATTGCTACTTCCTTGCTCATAATTTATGAAACGAATGACAAAGTTAGCGAATTATTTAAGTATATTTGGATATGAACCACACGAATCGGAAAGGTTTTTGGGAGATATTGTATATGATTTGGATGGGAGTGATTCCCTTAACCTCAAGTATCATTCTCGGTTACATCGGATTGAATTGCATTTCGGGCATTCGCCAATACAATTTGCAAGAGTTGTTGTTGTTTTGGACAGGATCTATTTTTGTCCTAGGTCTCGGCTTTTTTCCGACTACATTTTTTGCTCTTTTCAGTGGATATATGTGGGGAATTAAAGCAATTCTACCAATTTATGTAGTTTACTTATTAGCATCTTTGCTGGGATATTATGTAGCAAAATTGATGAAAGGCGACGGGTTTTTGGCTTTTTTAAAATCACACGCCAAAGTAGATGCTGTCTTAGGAAATGTTCAACGTAATTCGATTTATTGGGTCTTTTTAGTTCGACTTTCTCCCGTTTTTCCTTTTGCCATTACGAATACACTATTGGCCTATCTTAAAGTGAACGTCAAAAGTTTTGTAATTGGTGGAACACTCGGAATGATTCCTCGTTCCATCTTGGCATTATGGATAGGCTCCCAAGCAGCTACCTGGGAAGTATTATTAAAAAATCCGGATAAAATCGGCATTGAAAATATTGCTTCTTTAGCTTTATTGATTGTATCCGGACTTGGAATGTTTTATTTGATTCAAAAAAAAAGAATTATTCCACCGAATCCATAACGACAACCTTTCCCCAAAGGTGCTTGTTTTCATTGATAAATTTTAGGTGCAACGGGTGATGAAGGTATTCATCTTCTTTTGCCGCATTTTCAAACACCAT
>JBEGQV010000128.1:0-5003 GCA_041180785.1 Bacteroidota bacterium
CCGACGGGTTGGACGGATTGGCCGCAGGAACCTCTGTGATCATTGGTATAGCATTGGCTATTTTAGCGTATGTGTCTGGAAATAAAGTAATTTCCCAATATTTAAATGTCATGTTCATTCCTTATTCAGGAGAACTCGCCATTTTTTGTGCCGCCTTTGTTGGAGCATGCATTGGATTTCTTTGGTACAACACCTATCCTGCCCAAGTATTTATGGGTGACACAGGAAGTTTAATGCTTGGAGGAGTTATTGCCACCCTGGCGATTGTGATACGTAAAGAAATGTTGATACCTGTATTGTGCGGTATTTTTCTGGTAGAAAACTTATCTGTCATCATTCAAGTAGCCTATTTCAAATATACCAAGAAAAAATACGGTGAAGGCAGAAGAATCTTCTTGATGTCGCCGCTACATCACCATTTTCAAAAGAAAAATTATCATGAGGCCAAAATCGTTACCCGATTTTTTATTGTTGGCATCATTTTAGCCGTCTTATCATTAGTAACCCTTAAATTGCGCTAAACGCTAAATTCATTTTGAGTACCATTCGCCTATATCCAAGAGCATCTGCTTTTAACGAAATCATTCCATTACCTGCTTCTAAGTCGGAAAGCAATCGTGCATTGATCATCAATGCCCTAGCAGGAGGTGGGATCGATAATTTATCCAATTTAGCAGAAGCGAGAGATACGCAAACGATGATTCGCTTGTTATCAGAATCGGGTCCAGTGGCAGATGTCTTAGATGCTGGTACCACCATGCGATTTTTGACAGCCTATTTCGCCATTACCGGACAACAAAAGAAAATGACAGGCACTCCACGTATGTGCGAGCGTCCAATTGGTATTTTGGTAGATGCCCTACGTGAATTAGGTGCAAATATCACCTATTTAAACAAGGAAGGTTATCCACCTATGCAATTGAATGGGTTTTCAAATGCAGGAAAATCAAGCATACAAATTCGCGGTGATGTGAGCTCCCAATTTATTTCGGCTATTTTAATGTTGGCGCCTCTTTTACCAGAGGGACTTACCTTGCAAATAACAGGTTCTTTGGGCTCTAAACCATACATTGAAATGACATTAGCCCAAATGAAGCATTTTGGGATTGTAGCTACAACAGATTGGTCAAAAGGCACTATCCATATACCTGCGCAAACCTATCAAGTGATTCCTTTTGCCGTTGAATCCGATTGGTCAGGTGCTAGTTATTGGTATTCGCTAGTTGCCTTATCACCAAATCCAGCGAGTCAACTAGAATTATTAGGACTGAAAGAAAACTCTTTACAAGGCGATTCAGCCATCAAAGATATCATGCTGCCTTTAGGAGTTAAAAGTACGTATACCGGAAGAGGGTATTTATTAACAAAGGTTGAAACGCAAGCTACATTAGCATGGGATTTTACCGATTGTCCGGATTTAGCCCAAACCATTTGCGTGGTTGCTGCCATCAAAAAAGTACACTTAACCTTAACTGGATTGGAATCACTGAAGGTGAAAGAAACTGATCGTGTATTGGCTTTGCAAAATGAATTAGCAAAGCTACAGGCAACTTTAACCGAAGTAGAAAAAAATCACAAATACGAAGTACAAAGCAACTTTACGCTTGGTCAAATCCCTGAAATTGAAACCTATGACGATCACCGCATGGCAATGGCCTTTGCGCCTGTAGGTGTTGTACAAGAAATGATCATCAAAGAGCCTGAAGTAGTTGGAAAATCCTATCCAAGCTTTTGGAAGCATATACAACTCATTTTACAAACCTCATAAACCATGAAAAAGACCTTATTTTTAAGCCTTTTACTATTTATTACTTGCAGTATTTATGCAGAGAAAACAATTTTACACTGCGGAAAACTCATTGATACAAAAAATTTAAAAGTTTTAGAAAAGGTCAGTATTGTTGTTCAGGGGAACAAAATTGCAGCCGTTGAAAACGGCTATCTTAAAGGAGATGCTGGAGATAAAATCGTTGATTTAAAAAATCAAACAGTCATGCCTGGACTGATCGACATGCATGTTCATTTAGAAAGCGAAACAAATCCAAATGCTTATTTGGATCGATTTACAAAGAATGCAGGTGATGTGGCTTACCAAGCCTTAGTGTATGCTAAACGAAATTTGATGGCAGGCTTCACGACTGTTCGTGATTTAGGAGGTACACATGTGGTCATTTCACTTCGAAATGCGGTCAATAAAGGTTTAGTAGATGGTCCACGTATTTACACAGCTGGTGTTTCCTTGGGTTCGACAGGTGGCCATGCCGATGACACCAATGGCATTAATGAAACTTTCAAAAAAGACTTAGGTCCTGAAGATGGTGTAGTAAATGGTGTTAGAGATGCTCAAAAAGCAGTAAGACAGCGATATAAAGAAGGTTCGGATTTAATTAAAATTACTTCTACTGGTGGTGTGTTAAGTTATGCAAAAGATGGAATGGGTGCACAGTTCACAGAAGAAGAAATTAGAGCAATTGTTTCTACCGCAAAAGATTATGGATTCAAAGTTGCAGCGCATGCCCATGGCGTAGAAGGCATGAAACGAGCAATTTTAGCGGGTGTTAGTTCGATTGAACACGGAACCTTTATGAACCAGGAATTAATGGAACTAATGAAAAAACATGGTACCTATTATGTTCCAACTATTATTGCAGGAAGATCAACTGCTGACTCTGCACAAAAACCAGGTTATTACCCAGAAATGGTCCGTAAAAAAGCATTGGAAATAGGACCAAAAATTCAATCTACTTTTTCACAAGCCTACAAATCTGGTGTCAAAATTGCCTTCGGAACAGATGCAGGTGTATTTGGACACGGTAAAAACGGCATTGAGTTTCAACTCATGACAGAAGGTGGTATGCCAGCGCTTGAAGCAATTCAAGCTGCAACAGTTCATGCGGCAGATTTACTCGGACAATCCGATCAACTTGGAACAATTGAAGTTGGAAAATTAGCAGATATCGTTGCAGTGCCTGAAAATCCACAAGACAACATTAAAACGATGACAAATGTTAAATTTGTCATGAAAGACGGTAAAATCTACAAAAACTAGGCTAAAGAGTTATCTCGTTGCTTGAACCATTCGAAACCACCAAAAAAGACTGCTCCAAAGAGCAACTGACTCGCCAATGAGTTCGGATAAAATGGAATGGCGCTGATGTAGCATGCGGAAAGTCCCGCAAAATCCTTGGTGTAAACCACTTCTGTGCTATAGGCCCAAACGAGTAAATTTGAAATTATAAAAAATCCAATACTTGTTAAGGTGCTAATCAATGTCACATTAAAGATATTTGCTTTAAAGGTAGAAAACCAAGCACCTAATAAAGAAATTGCCGCAAATAACCCAAATTGAGAGGCAGTTATTCCCCAAGAGAAACCTTGAAAATAAGCTGCATAAAACAAATTATTTAATATTAAATTGGAGATCCAAAGAGCCAATAAAGTAAACAAAACAGCAGCTTTTTTATCCGTTACATAGTAACCTGCAAATAAAGCTAAGGCGCCTATTGGTGAAAAATTTGCCCATGATGGTCCTGCTAAAATAATAAATCTACTAGCAACAGCTACTACAAAAAATAAAAGGAGGATGAGGGTACGTTTTGTCATTGTTTTTTAATTTAATTTACCGATTTCTGAAGGTAAGCCGGGAAATAATTTCCAAAGGTAAAACAAAAGACGTAATTTTGCCCATTCATTGGCAAGATATTCTATGGCTTTACCAAAAATTGGTTTATTAGGAGGAGGACAATTGGGCAGAATGCTCTTACAAGCTGCCATCGATTTAGATTTTCAAATCGATTGTTTAGACCCTGATCCACAAGCCTCTTGTCATACCTTGGCACATCAGTTTGTCAATGGCTCTTTTAAAGACTTTGATACGGTTTATCAATTTGGACAAAACAAAGATATAGTCACTATTGAGATTGAACATGTAAATATTGAAGCGCTTGAAAAACTTGAAAAAGAAGGTGTAAAAGTGTATCCGCAACCAAAATTGTTGCGAATGATCCAAGATAAACGACTTCAAAAGTCGTTTTTTAAGGAAAACGGCTTTCCTACAGCTGACTTCCGTCTAACAGAAAATCAGTCAGATTTAGCACAAAACATAGATTTTTTACCTGCCTTTCATAAATTAGGAAAAGGTGGATATGATGGCAAAGGGGTTCAATTAATTGCTACTGCTTCGGATATTTCAAAAGGTTTTGATGCACCAGGGTTATTAGAAAAAGCCATTGATTTTGAGAAAGAGTTGGCGGTAATTGTTGCCAGAAATCCAGATGGAGAAATTAAGACTTTTCCTACGGTTGAAATGGTTTTTCATCCCGAGCAAAACTTGGTTGAATTTTTAATTTCTCCAGCAGAAATCTCACATGCTATTGAAGAAAAGGCCCAAAAAATTGCTAGTGATTTAATTGCAAAAATGGAATTAGTAGGAATATTGGCAGTTGAAATGTTTTTAACAAAGGAGGGTGATGTGTTGATAAATGAAATAGCTCCTCGACCACATAATTCCGGCCATCAAACCATTCGAGGAAATGCCACCTCCCAATATGAACAACACTTAAGAGCTATCGCCAATTTACCATTAGGTGACACCTCTGGAGAAATTTTTTCGGGGATGGTCAATCTGCTAGGTGCAGAAGGTTTTGAAGGTGAGGCTATTTATGTAGGATTGGAAGAATGTTTGGCTATTCCAGGCGTCTATCCATTTTTATATGGTAAGAAAATCACAAAACCATTCCGTAAAATGGGCCATGTGACTATTTTAGGTTACAGTAGGGCGGAGGTTATTGAGAAAGCGAATGTGGTTAGGGAAAAACTTGAAGTAAAAAGTAAGAATACAACTGCACCCCAGAGGGGTGAAACATCTATAGCCCCGGGTTATAAACCCGGGGTTTAAAAAGAAAAAACAAATAACAATGATTGGAATCATTATGGGCAGCAGTTCGGATTTATCCGTCATGCAAGATGCCATCGACGTTTGTAAAGAATTTGGTGTAGCCTAC
>JBEGQV010000129.1:0-6629 GCA_041180785.1 Bacteroidota bacterium
GCCATGATCGGTTCAATGATGGGTATTACCGTGTTAGCCTTTATCGTATGGGCACACCATATGTTTGTTACGGGGATGAATCCTTTCTTAGGGTCTGTGTTCATGTTCTTGACATTGATCATTGCAGTACCTTCGGCAGTTAAAGCCTTTAACTATATTACAACCTTATGGAAGGGTAACATTATTTTTACGCCTGCCATGTTGTTCTCTATTGGTTTAGTTTCCTTGTTTATTTCTGGTGGTGTTACAGGTATTATCTTAGGTAATTCTGCCCTAGACATTAACTTACACGACACGTATTTCGTAGTAGCCCACTTCCACTTGGTAATGGGTGCTGCTTCCTTCTTTGGTTTATTAGCAGGTGTGTATCACTGGTTCCCTAAAATGTTTGGTAGAACAATGAATAAGACCTTAGGTTATATTCACTTCTGGTTCTCATTTGTAGGTGTTTATGCAGTATTTTTTCCGATGCACTATATTGGAATTGCAGGTTTCCCAAGAAGATATTATGCTTTTACAGCCTTAGGAAATAATGTTGAAGCAGCTTATACAGATTTGAATGCTTTCATTTCAATAGCTGCCATCATTACCTTCTCTTCTCAAGCTATCTTTTTCTTTAACTTCTTCTATTCGATCTTTAAAGGAAAGAGAGCCACTCAGAATCCATGGAACTCTAATACATTGGAGTGGACTACTCCAATTGAACCAGGACACGGAAACTGGGAAGGAGATATTCCTGCCGTTTACCGTTGGCCATACGATTATTCGAAGCCAGGTGCTCCACAAGATTTCATCCCTCAAAATGTTCCGCATTCAGCAACTCCTGAGTCGAATTTACCAGAGGAAGCGGATGAAATAGCAAAAGAAAAGGAAATCGAAGGTTTATTGGGCGCTCAGAATGACGTTTATAACCGTTAAGATTCAATAACTAATAAGGTGCATCTGAGTGGTTTCCCATTCGATGCACCTTTTTTTTTCTCCATATATGAAGTTCCAACGCCTAGGATTTTTAACCTTATTATTTGTCTACCTTTTGGTATTGGCAGGTGGTATTGTGCGAAGTACAGGCTCTGGAATGGGATGTCCCGATTGGCCAAAGTGCTTTGGTCGATTTGTTCCTCCTACTCAAGTATCCCAATTGCCTTCTAATTACCAGGAAATTTATAAAGAGAAGTTGCATGGTGAAATTTTATTTAATCCAACGAAAACATGGATTGAATATGTGAACCGTATACTTGGTGCTTTAACGGGTTTGATCATCATTATTACGACTGTTGTTTCATTCAAAGAGTCAAAAAAGACTTTTTTGTTTACTTTTTTTGCACTTTTGTTTGTCCTTGCTAATGGTATATTAGGAAAATATGTGGTGGATTCTTTCTTGCTACCTGGTGTGGTTACTGCTCACATGGCCTTGACTATCGGGGTGATTTTCTTTTTATTGAAAGCATTGTATCACGAAAAGTCTAAAGTATATGTGGGCACATTTGGTCGAAATTTAATCTTAATCAATTTAGTACTTATCGCCTTGCAAATATTGTTGGGAACTCAGGTTCGCGAAGAGATGGATGTGGTGATAAAAGAACTAGGCGAAAATGCCAAGGCTGACTGGGTGGATCATTTGGGTGTAAAATACATCATTCACCGTAGTTTTACCTGGTTAATTATTGTCACAAATTTGTATTTGTTTGTAAAATTGGACAAAAAATCGACACCTTTGCGGAATTATTTGAATCGAATTTTTGTTTTATTAGCTATATCAGTTGTGTCTGGAATTTTGATGGCCTATTTCGCCTTGCCTTTTGGATCACAACCTGTCCACTTAACCTTATCACTCCTAACTTTAGGATTGCATTTGCAGATGTGGATTACATCAACAAGTAATGAATAAGTTTAAGCCATATATAGCCCTTTTAAAAACGCGTTTGTCGATGACAGTTGCATTCTCGGGTACATTTGGCTATATCCTAGCACACCCCACGCAACCAGATTGGTTTTCGATCATTCGAATTTCGATTGCCGGATTTTTATTAACGGGTGCAGCAAATATTGTGAATCAGTTGAAGGAAATTGATTTTGATAAATTAATGAAAAGGACCGCGAAGCGGCCTTTGCCTACTGCAAGTATCACAAGTCGAAATGCACAGGTATATGGTTGGCTGGTAGCTTTAGCAGCTTTAGCCTTGTTATATAGTTTTAATTGGAAAGCCGCTTTAATAGGTTTGATTTCCTATATTTTGTATGGGTATGTGTATACACCCTTAAAACGAGTAGGGCCAATTTCGGTTTTTGTAGGAGCATTTCCAGGAGCATTTCCGCCGATGATTGGCTGGTTGGCTGCAACCAATCAATTTGGATGGGAGCCAGGAATATTGTTTGCCATTCAGTTTTTTTGGCAATTTCCACATTTTTGGGCAATTGCTTGGGTTGCCGATAGCGACTACCGGAAAGCAGGATTTAAAATGTTACCCAATGATGGTAAGAAAGATGTGAAAACAGCATTTACTATCATGATTTATACGATTTTTTTAGTGCCTTTGGGATTTGTACCCTATTTATTTCATATAACGGGTATCAATTCGGCCATTATTGCCGTTATTGCAAGCGTTTTATTTTTGTGTCAAACTTTTTATTTGATGATGCGACCAACCGATAAGTCTGCTCGTTGGATGATGTTTGGCTCTTTTTTATATTTGCCTGTAGTTCAAATTGCTTTTTTATTTGATAAAATTTAAAAAATGGAAACAACAAATGTAGCTCCTGTTGCGGGTCAAACTAGATCCATTAACCCAAAGGTTTTTACCATGTGGTTATTCATTGTATCAATTGTTATGTTGTTTGCTGCTTTTACAAGTGCCTATTTGGTACGTAGGGCAGAAGGTAACTGGACAGAGTTCGAATTGCCTAATTTATTCTGGATCAGTACAGTCGTTTTAGTTTTGAGTAGCGCCTCTATGCATTTTGCATATTTAGCTGCAAAAAAAGACCAAATAATGGTGCTAAAAACGAGTATTTCTATTACTTTTGTGCTAGGATTATTATTTTTAATCCTGCAATTTTATGGTTGGGGTCAACTTGTTGAACGAAACGTATATTTTGTAGGAAATCCTTCAGGTTCTTTTGTTTATGTATTTACTGGATTACACGGTTTACACCTTGTATCTGGATTAGTCGTTTTGTTGTTTGCTTTAGTGGCAGCATTTCGATTAAAAATAAATGCAAATGCATTAACCCAAATTAAAATTTGTTCCACCTATTGGCATTTTTTGGATGCTTTATGGGTATATTTATTTTTGTTTTTAGTTTTTAACAATTAATATTTAACCAAATGTCAGTTGCACACGCAGCACCGGCTGTTCCTGAAAAGTTAACTTGGACCGGTGGTTCTGAGCCTCTAAAGGCGAGCTATGGAAAATTAATGATGTGGTTTTTCCTTTTATCGGATACTTTCACATTCTCTGCTTTATTGGTGTCTTACGGTATGATCCGTTTCAGTCAACCAGCTTGGACAGGAAGTCCGGCAGATTTCTATTTCTCAACTACCCATTGGCCAATCCCTGAAAAAGTATTCGAAGCAGTTCCGTTTTTACATGGAATGTCTCTTCCTTTAGTTTTCGTAGGTATCATGACTTTCATTTTGATCGCATCATCTGTTACGATGGTTCTTGCAGTAGAAGCCGGACATCGTGGTGATCGTAAAGATGTAGAAAAGTGGATGCTTTGGACAATCATTGGAGGTTTCACTTTCTTAGGTTCTCAGGCTTGGGAGTGGACACACTTTATCCATGGTCCGGAGGATTTAGCGATTGCAGCTAAACAAGTGGTAGATGGCGTTACTGTTCCAATTGAAGGGGCAAATTTAGTTCGTAATCCATACGGACCTCCAGCATTTGCTGACTTGTTTTTCTTCATCACCGGATTCCACGGAACGCACGTTTTCTCTGGTGTTATTTTGAATATTTTGATTTTCTTTAACGCTGCAACGGGTGTCTACGAAAGAAGAGGTCATTATGAAATGGTTGAAAAAGTTGGTTTATACTGGCACTTTGTAGACCTTGTTTGGGTATTTGTATTTACCTTCTTTTATCTTGTTTAATACTTAAAATAAAAATATTATGGCTTCGCACGTATCTCACGAAACCGCAGAACACGAAATTCCAGCACCTAATACAGGAGCTATTTGGAAAACATTTTGGATTCTTTTGATTTTAACAGCAATTGAATTCGTCATTGCGTTTACCATGCCAGCAAATACTTTGCGTGTTGCAATTTTCTCTGGTATGACAATCGTTAAAGCATTTTACATTGTAGGGGAATTCATGCACTTAAAGCATGAGGTGAAAACCTTGATTTGGATGATTTTAGTTCCGATTATATTTATCGCTTGGTTATTGGTAGCGTTAATATATGAGGGAGGTCAATTGTACGTAGGATAACACTCCATAACTTCTTGGAAAATGATAAAGAAAGTAGGCATATTACTCATTGTATTAATTGTGCCTACTTTTATTTATTTAGGCCTAAAACTAAACGGAACCAACCACTATAAACTTCCTCGATTCATTCCTGCTATTGATTCTGCAACAGGAGAAATATTGATCAAGGAAGTGCCTAATCCCAAATGGGGACAACCAGCAACAGATACGGTTTTTCAAACCGTACCATTATTTCAATTAACCAATCAAGAGGGCAAAACCTTTGATTCTAAATCTCTTCAAGGTAAAATATTTGTAGCCAGTTTTTTCTTTACGCGCTGTACAACCATTTGTCCAAAAATTAGTTTTCAATTATCACGTGTTCGGGATGCATTTTTAAATCAAGAGGATGTGAAATTTGTATCTATTTCTGTCGATCCAAACTATGATGTACCAGAAAAGCTGAAAACTTATGCGGCTCGATTTGAGGCCGATTCAAAGCAGTGGAATTTTTTAACAGGTGAGAAATCCTATATTTACCCATTGGTGTTAAAGGGATTTCATGTGCCTTTAGCGGATGCTTCGGAATATGATGCAGCAATCAAAAACCCAGACGAGTCATTTATACATTCTGAACGATTAATTTTAGTAGATAAAGAAGGTGTGATCCGTGGATTTTATAATGGAACCGATGCAAAAGAAGTGGATCGCCTGATATTAGAGTTAAACGTCTTAAAAAGCATTTATAAAAATCAGTAATCATGAAAAAATCATCATCAAACGACAAATTAATTAATGTTCTATCCATTGCAATTCCTATTGCAGTGGCGATTTTAATTGGTATTCAAACACGAATTCCATTGGGCGATTGGACAAAAACATTGCCACACATCATTGGATTATTAAATAGTACGACTGCTATTTCTTTGATCATTGGGTTTATGGCCATTAAAAATAAAAACATTGAAAGTCACCGCAAGGCCATGGGCGCTGCATTTGCGCAAGGTGCTGTATTTTTAGTGCTTTATATTTTGTACCATATCTCCAACCCATCCACTCCATTTGGAGGAGAAGGAATCATTCGTCCCATTTATTATTTCTTATTGATTTCGCACATTGTTTTATCGATTGGCGTGGTACGATTAGTATTGCTAGCCATTTATCATGCGTTAACAGGTGAAATTGAGCGTCATAAGAAAATAGTAAAATGGGCTTTCCCCATTTGGTTATATGTTTCCATTTCAGGTGTTTTAGTGTACTTATTAATTTCGCCTTATTATGTTTAAGTATCTAAAGGTTTTATTTTTTGGATCAATACTTGTCTGCCTTTCCGCAGCAGAATCTTTGGCACAATGTGCTATGTGCCGCACAACCTTAGAAAGCACAGTTTCTAATGGGAGAAGTAATATTGCTACGGGAATTAATACGGGAATTTTGTACTTATTAGCTGCACCCTATTTGATAGTGGTAGTAGTGGGGGTATTGTGGTGGCGTTCAAGTAAACCATAACTTATAACCCATATCCCTTTCAGTCCCAAATGGCATATTGTTCCAATTTAATCTCTTCTCCGAAAAACAATTGGGTTGATTTTTCGAAAGATTCGGTATAGTCCGAAACAAAAAATTGTCGAGACCCGGTGTGCGTTTGATCTGTTTGAAGATTATTTTCTTCTAAAATTGATTTGATTTTTTCGGCCACAATGATGGATGTATCGATCACTTGGGTACTTCCTTGGTAGAAGTTTTCAATTTGTTTTTTAATCAGGGGGTAGTGGGTACAGCCTAAAATCAAGCCATCAATGGCTTGAAGTTTTTCGTTTCGTAAATATTCTTCAATGATCTGTTCGGATATTTTGTTGTTAAAAAATCCTTCTTCAATCATAGGTGCCAGTAAGGGTGTCGCAAGGGATTTGATCTGTATATCTTGATGTAAGTTTTCAGCCTTTTGGGCATATATACCAGAGTTGACGGTTTGTTTGGTCCCAATTAATCCCAGTGTTTTGTGTTCCCAGGATTTTGATAAATAATCGATTACCGGATCAATAACATTTACAACAACAGCCTTTGATCCAACATATGCTTTCACTAGGTCATAGGCTGCTGCAGAAGCTGAATTACAAGCGATGAGGATGAGCTTACAATTTTTTTCCAACAAGAGATTGCAAATCTTTACGGCATATGATTGGATGGCAGTGGCAGATTTGTCGCCATAAGGCA
>JBEGQV010000130.1:0-5979 GCA_041180785.1 Bacteroidota bacterium
AAAAAGCCATGAATCGTCACCACTTTCTTCGCTCGTGAAGGAATCAAAAAAGGCAAAATTGAACCAAAATGCCATAAACCGTGTACATGAATGACGTCATAATGGTTGCGATGTTTTAAAAACCATCGAATCATCGACCAAGAAAATTCGGAGATGAATCGAGAAAAAAAACTTTTGGGAAATTCATGCAGCACAACTCCTTCTGGCACGTCATAGGTGTTTTGCCAAGGATACATAGCACTTGCAATATCAATGCGAACTCCCTTTGAAACTTGAAATTTGGAATGGTTATAAATGAAACTCGATGGTCCACCTGTCTCCCAACTGTAGGAACAAATATGTAGCAATTTCGGATGTGCTTGCATTGGTTTATCCATCCAACAAAGGTATCAAAATAAAATGTTAATCTAAATCTACTTTTCTCAAACGCATTCGCAAATGCTCTTTCAATTCTTTAGGGCCTACCACTTGAATCTCATCCAAGTATTGAAACATAAAATTCTCTAAATCCTTAGTTAATTCCATGCGTAAGCTTACTTGCACATGTTGATCAATAACCTTTAATGCTTGACTCTTGTGCAAAGGATATTTTTGTACATACAAATATAACCACGAATCCAACCGTACCTCAAAAACAATGGTATGCAATCGAAAGGCCGTATCGTGCGATCGAAAAATTCCCATCATATCTTCAAAATAATCTGCTGGATTAAAATCTGAGCCAATGCGCAATTGATAGTTCTCTTTAGTGGCTGAAATGCCCACAATACGATCCAAGGCAAAACACCAACATTTCTCCAGCACAGGCCTTATCAAGGTTGTATCTGTTGTGATAGGATAAAACAAAACATACCAACCAGTGTACCAGCCATTATTATATTCTTTGATCATCAAGGGTAAGCCCTTCATTTTCTTGACGCCAGAACTTTTTTTTAGGCCCTTATGCTCCATCTCAATCACCTCTTGACAGTAAATCTTCTCCAACAACATCTCCAACCATTGTCCGCCCGAACGCTCCCCATCCTTAATCAATTGCAACACGGGCCAATGAACATCTTGATGAAATCGCGATAAGCGATTTTCTAATCCTATGGCATGTAATTTTTGCAAAATCCCTTTCCCTAAACCATCCGTAAACAAATGTTTGTTTTGCTCAATCGAATGGGCTAATTGACTTAATTCTTTTTCTGAAAAGCCAGGAAAGGCAGAAATATCCTGACGGACAAAATAAAAATACTGACCCGATCGACTAAACTTAATCAAACTCCCATATTCGATTTCCAAATGTGGAAATCGAACGGCCAACAATTCTTTTAACTCCTTAATATCTCGATTAAAACTACGTTCTGCATAATGCACAACATCGAATTTATCCTTGATATAAGCAGAAAAATGAGCATAATTAACTAGAAATGACTTGTTCAGCAGACAATTATTTAATTCCTGTAAGCGATCGATTGTTTTCATTTTATTAGTAAGTCGCCATTTTTTGGCGATTTACAAAGATAGCTTTGTAGCAACAAAACACAAACAATATGAACGCAAATAATGTACAACCGAATTACAAATTGATGCTTTTAAATGTTTACGCGATGGCATCTATCGGATTTATCAAATTACTTAGCATTACCCATGATGAAGTTGAGGAAGAAAGCTGGTGTCAAATGATGGTCTTTACCAGTTTGTCGGCTAGTTTTTTGTTTGGCTGCATCCCATTTTTTTATTATTCATTGGAACAACTTTTATTGTTGGAGAAAATCATCATCAGTTCAAATATCATTTTTTTAACAATTGGTTTGCTTTTTTATCGATTAAGCAAGTAAATGTTTATCTTAGTGGCCTAAACCTATTGATGATTTATGTTAATTTATGGATTGGGTCTATTGGCCTTTAGTTACCTCGCTGGACAATTGTTTGGCGATTTTCTTGGAGAGCTCATCGGGGTTCATGCCAATGTAGGTGGTGTGGGATTTGCCATGCTGTTACTGGTAATTCTCCACAACTATTTTCACAAAAAAAATCTGATTAAATCGAACTTTGAAGAAGGGATCATTTTTTGGAGCAATATGTATATTCCTGTAATTGTTGCGATGTCGGCTAGTCAAAACGCACTCTTAGCTTTCAATAATGGTTTACTGCCTGTTGTGGCGGGGGTCGGCATTGTGGTGCTTGGATTTGCGTTAGTTCCTGTAATTTCTCAACTTAAAAATGCCTAATCATGAACATTATAGAATTTTTTGAGAAGAATGGCATGATAACTGGATTTTTAATCATTGCCTTGATCATGCTTGTAGCAGAACAAATTTCTGTCCGATTGATCCAAAAAAAAATACCAGGTTCTGCCATTGCAATTACCCTTGGACTTGCACTTGCCTACTACGGTGGAGCAGTTACTGGAGGTGAGAAAGGCATTGCAGATATTCAATTTTTCAGTGGATTTAAATTAGTGGGGGGCTCGATGTTTAGAGATTTCTGCATTGTTTCCACTGCTTTGGGAGTTAGCTTCCCTGTCATGATTCAGGCAGGAAAAGCAGGCGTAATTTCACTTGCACTTGGCCTATTTCTTTCCTTTGTGGTAGGCGTATTGATTGGATTAGGTTTCGGCTACCGAGATGCAGAAAGCTTAGCGACGATTGGTGCTGGCACCTTGACTTTTATCGTAGGTCCTGTAACAGGCACAGCCCTTGGTGCTAATTCTGATGTTATAGCCCTTAGTGTTGCTACAGGTGTGGTAAAAGCCATTACCGTAACCATTGCAACGCCATTAATTGCCAAAAAAATTCAATTGGATAATCCACATTCGGCCATGGTATTTGGTGGCTTGATGGGAACGACCAGTGGAGTAGCAGCAGGATTAGCTGCTACCGACCAGAAATTGGTACCTTATGGCGCATTAACGGCAACCTTTTATACCGGACTAGGCTGTTTACTTTGTCCGAGCGCCTTCTATTTATTACTGAAACTATTTATTTAAAATAGCTTTTTCAACTCATTTTTCGTCACTTTACCCATTGCGTTTCGAGGAAGTTCTTGCACAAACAAATACTTTCTCGGAACTCGATAGGCTGGCATTTTGGTACGCATAAATTGATTTAATTCCGTTGAAGTTACTTCTGATTCTGGAATGACAACGGCAGCAACTACTTCTCCCCATTCTTCATCTGGGAGTCCGATCACTGAACAATCAGACACTTTTTCGTGTGTCCGCAACACTTCCTCAATTTCCAAAGCAGAAAGCTTGTAGCCACCCGACTTGATGATATCCGTTGAATTTCGTCCTAAAATTTTATAATATCCATCTGCCAATTCGGCCACGTCCCCTGTTTTAAACCATCCATCCACAAATGCCTCCTGCGTTGCTTTTTCCTTTCTCCAGTATTCCTTAAATACATTAGGACCTTTGATTTGGATTTCTCCTGGTTGACCTGCATCAACCAATTGATTTTCCTCATCCACTAAACGTACTTGCACATTTGGCAAAGGTTGACCCACGTGTCCAGCTCGACGCTCTCCACGATATGGATTACTAATCGCCATGCCAATTTCAGTCATGCCATAACGTTCTAACAAGCGTTGACCACTCAATCCTTCCCATTTTTCCATTACCGAAACAGGTAATGCAGCAGAGCCAGAAATCATCAGACGAAAGTCTTGCATAATTGCTTTGTAATGAGCTCGCTGTTCATCCGTTAAACTTTCTAAATAGGTAATCAGTTTAAAATAAATGGTCGGAACGGCCATAAATACATTCAATAGTTTTTGCTCGAATCGTGCAAAAATTGCCTCCGCACTAAAAGAAGGTAAGAATTCTACCTTACCACCCACATATAATGTACAGGAAATCACATTGATGATGCCATGGATGTGGTGCAAGGGTAACACACATAAGGTGTGGTCCTTGGAAGTATATTCCCAGGCCTTTACCAAGGCCTGGATTTGTGATTCAATACAATGGTGAGTTGTAAGAACCCCTTTTGGCAAACTTGTCGTACCCGATGTATATAAAATCATCGCACCTCGTGACATGTCAATACTTGGCAACATTCTACCTTCGACAAGCTCCCCTTCGACAAGCTCAGGGACCGCAATCAAACGAATATTATTTGAGGAACAATAATCAGCAACTAAGGATTTAAAATTTTCCGAACAAATGAACGTTTTTGCACCAGTATCCTCCAAAATATATTGAATAGCATCCATCGGGTGGGCTACAGCTATCGGTACCGCAATTCCGCCAGCCAACCAAATCGCCCATTGAGATTTCACATAATCGAAACCCGGATTGACCATGTAGGCAACCGGTGCTTCCTTAAGATCATTGGCTGAGCCAAGTATTTCCAAAGCAAGACTTTCTGCCGATTGAATTAATTGCTGATAGGTATATGATGTTCCATCCGATAGGATGGCAACGGAATCATTAAAATATTGTGAATTTTTTTGTAAATACAACATATTAAAATAAGGATAATTTTAAGTCAATTTCTTTTAATTTTCCAATGACGATAGACTCCAATTCATCTGAAACGACACATTCAAGATCGGCAACTGCCAATTTCTTTAATTTGGAAATTTCTGTTAAAATCTCTGCATCCGACTTAGCATCCAACATATTTAATTTGTTTGATACCAATTGGCTACAATAGCTAATGTGTTTAACCAAAGGCAACAAAGCTTGTAAATGAATAGCTTTTTTAGATTTAGTTTCAATGTAACTGTGTAAAGAAGCATACTTATTCAATTGCAAAATCAATTGATTGCGTTTTTCTACATTGAGTTTATCTTGCAAATAATTTTCAACCTCTCCTCGAAATTCCCATTTGGCAAATGAATAAGATGGTAAGGCATCCGCAAATTGTTCAAAATGTGAAAACTGACTAGCGGTAGGCTGAGTCATTGCATTCATCAATCGTTTATACCCTTTCAAAGGAGATACGATATTAAATAAAGTACGATCAGAATCAGTTAGTCTTCCTCCTAACAAAACCTCCAAATGGTTCTCAGATTGTGCATGATGTTGAACGCCTAAACTCACTAAATGCCTATCAAATACCTGCAAATTTTGGTAGAATGTTTCTACATTTTGTTCCTCATTTGCCGACCACAAGCGAGATGCCACAGAAACAGCTCGAGGCCAAATGCGTAATTCAAAATTGTTTTTATCAACCAATTCAGTCCATATGGCAGCCTCACCACCCAAAACCCCCACATCTGATCTCAAATTCAACAATTCTGGATTCATGTAATGAAAGGCAGAAGACAGAAAATAATCCAAATAAAATCCTCGAGAAATAATTGCCTGCTGCTGATTACTAACCACTTCATGTGCTTGTAATACTTTTCCCATGACTGCTGGTTTCCACAATTGCACCACCATATTTTTACTCATATTTGGGTGAAACGCTTCTTCCCAAACCACTGTCTTTTTCCCTATTTTATTGACAATCTGATTCAATCGCTCGCCAAAATAGGCCTGTAATTCATGTTCATTTGCCATCTTTTTACTGGCCATAAACACTTGAATCGATGGATTATTCTTCCAAGCAACCCCATTATTTTCATCCATGCCGATATGAAAATATGGACTTGGAAATAAAGCTGCCATTTCTTTAAACAATACTTCTAAAAACTTATAGGTTTTTTCATTAGCTGGATTAATAGTTGGTGTCGCCTGAGAATTAATCATTTGGGTGATCGACATCAAATTGACTTTTGCTCCTTCTTCTATCACAAATCTAGGTCCGATGGTATATGCTTTATCCTCTGATGCTAAACCACGATACCCCACAAACCAGCTTTTTGAATGTCCCGGTAAATCAAATTCCGGAATTACCTCAATATTTCTTTCAGAGGCATAAGAAACAATTTTTGCGATATCAGTCTGGGTAAAAAATTCTCCATTTGAACCTTTGCCATGTAAAAGAGGGAATTTTTTCGACTCAATCCGAAAGCCCTCATCATCTGAAAGATGCAGATGCAACA
>JBEGQV010000131.1:0-3951 GCA_041180785.1 Bacteroidota bacterium
CCCAATTAACCCCAAAAACAGGCCTATAAACAGTATATTGGCCCAAAATTGAAGGTTTTGTGTAGGCAAAAAAACAGCAGGGTAAATGGTGTGATTTGTGCCATACACGTGTAAACTTATAAAATTTGCAAAAAATGCTGATGCCAAACAAGGGAGAACGGATTTCCAAGAAATTTCTCCAACCTTAGATACTTCAAGTCCAAATAATACGCCAGCAAAAGGAGTTCCAAAAACGGAAGCAAATCCGGCCGACATTCCCGCTCGTAACCAAATTGATTTTTCCTCTTTTGTAAAATTAAAGCGATTGGATAATTGTTCTGAAAATGAAGCACCAATTTGAACAGCTGTACCTTCTCTTCCAACAGACGCCCCTGCAAGGTGAGAGATCCAGGTAGCTAGTAAAATATAAACTGAAAAAAACGCACTCGTTTTTTTCTCTTTTTGTTGAACAATTTCTACATAATCATTCGTTCCAGTGTGATGTAGGTTTGGGAAATAGGATTTGAAAAATTGAAACAATATTCCAACTGCTGGCAATAAGAACCACATGAGCTGCCATGAATTTCTACTGTTTTGTGCGATTTCTAATCCTTTTAAGAAAATAGAAGAAGCACTTCCAACCAAAAAGGATAGAATCAGCAAAAAGAATAATTGGTTGAGACCTCGTTTGAGCAATTTTTTAATTTTGATATAAAGGTACTTACAAATTTGAAAACCTTTTCTAATCTAATTTATCTACCTTTGTTTAATTATTCCAAATTTATGTCTCTTTTTTCCGATTTAGGTTTAAATCCGCAATTAGTTAGGGCTTGTGAAGCGCAAGGATATACGACACCGACGGATATTCAAGATAAAGCGATTCCGCTAATGCTAAAAGGGCATGATGTGTTGGGGATTGCTCAAACAGGCACAGGGAAAACCGCAGCCTATGCCTTGCCCATTTTGATGCAATGCAAATATGCACAAGGGATGAATCCACGCGCATTAATTCTTGCACCAACACGTGAATTAGTGATGCAAATTCATGAGGTATTTGAAAAGTTGTCAGAAAACACCGACTTGCGTATTTTAGCCCTATACGGTGGATTGGGCCCAAGAACCCAAATAGATGCCTTAAATGGCGGAATTGATATCTTAATTGCAACGCCAGGAAGGTTTATGGAATTGTATTTGAAAGAGGTGATTGTTGTAAAGGAAATAAAATTCTTGATTTTAGACGAGGCAGATAAAATGATGGACATGGGTTTTATGCCACAGATCAGAAAGATATTGGAGGTAATTCCATATAAAAAACGCCAAAATGGATTGTTTTCTGCTACATTTCCAGAAAAAGTGGAGCATCTTTCACATGAATTTTTAGAATTTCCGCATAAAATTGAAATTACCCCACAAGCGACGACAGCTGTAACGGTAAAGCAATTTGTGTATGATGCGCCGAACTTGAAAACGAAGATGAACGCGCTAAAATATTTTTTGCAAAATCCTGATTTTGAGCGCGTCATGATTTTTTGTCGCAGTAAAAATGTTGCAAATGAATTGGAAACATTTTTATTGAATGGAATTTTGCGGAGCAATGAAATTCGAGTGATTCATTCGAACAAGGGACAAAATACACGCATCAATGCTATGAGTATGTTTCGCGAAGGAAAATTGCGTGTATTACTCACAACGGATGTTACGGCACGGGGCATCGATATTCCGTTGGTCTCGCATGTGATTAATTTTGATGTGCCCTTGATTTATGAAGATTATGTCCACCGGATTGGAAGAACGGGTCGGGCTGAGGCCTTAGGAGAATCTATAACATTTGTGACAGTTGCCGAGAGGTACCATTGGGAAAAAATTGAAAAAATTATTCAACAAAAAATTGAAATTGCCCCATTGCCCTCAGAAATTCCGGTAGAAGTTACCCCTTTTTTAGAGCAGCAAGAAATGTTAAAAGCGTTAGATGATCAAAAAAGAAGGGAAAATCCAGAATTTAAAGGCGCCTTTCATGAAAAAAAGGCTAAGCCGAAACCAAAAAATGTTAAATTAAAATCCAAATCCAATCGATTTGGAAAAAAACGAAAATAAATCCGCGTGAAAAAATTAGTTCTATTATTCTGTTTCTTATGTATATCAGGTAGTCTTTTGGCTACCTCGATGAAGCTTGACTCGGTGATTCGAGAACAAAAATATCAGGCATTATTTGGTAACAAACCCTTGGGATTAAAAGACCAGAAGGACTTAAATTTATTTTTAAAATCATGTGATGAAAGCTTTGGGAGCAGAAAAGAAGCGGCCAGTTTTTTTGCCGAAAGAGCTTGGGAATATGTGGCAGAAGGGAAATTAGATACAGCAAGTTTTCGATTTAATTATGTGAACGCGCTAGATCCCTTGAGTGTAGATGCCTATTGGGGACTTGGGGTGGTAACCTTTTCTCGAAAAAATAATCCTTTAGCCATACAATTATTGGAAAAAGCCTTAAGTTTAGATTCAACACAAAGTACCTTGCGCGTGGATTTGGCTTCTGTAAAATTGAGTTGTTATTTGCAAAATATGTCGTGCGGAACGGCAGAAGAAGTAGAAAGTTTGCTAGCAAAAAGTTTACAGCAAGACCCTAAAAATGCCAATGCTTGGATGAAAAGGGCACAAGTTGCGTACTATTTAGGGAATATAGAAAATGCCTGGACCTATTTTCATGAGTGTCGACAATTAGATATTTTGCAATTAGATATTAATTTTTCAGAATATTTATTACAAAAAATGCCTGATCCGAAGGGCTTTTTTAAACTTAAAGAGTAAGATGGGGATTCGTTCTTTTTTTGCTAAAATTTGGGCACCAAGGGTGGTAAAAAAATACCGAGAAAGCCATGCAGATGCTTTTGAACGTCAGTCGTTTTGGATGAAGTCCAATTTAAAAGCGGCAGAAAATACCTTGATTGGTAAATCATATTCTTTTTCCAAGATTCAAAATTACTTAGATTTTAAGTCGAATATTCCCATTTTTGAGTACGAGGATTTTAAGCAATACATTGATGAAGCGGTGAATGGTTCACCAGATATTTTTTGGCCAGGAAAACCGGCATATTTTGCTAAAACCTCTGGGACAACTTCTGGTGTAAAATACATTCCGATTAGTAAAGAATCGATGCCTTTTCATATTGCAGGGGCACGCGATGCCTTGTTGCATTATGTACATTACAGTGGCAAATCAGCTTTTTTAGACCGTAAATTGATTTTTTTATCTGGTTCGCCAGAAATGGAGGCCAAAAATGGCGTTCCGGTGGGTCGACTATCCGGAATTGTTAATCATCACGTGCCCAATTATTTACGAGGAAATCAATTGCCGAGCTATGCTACAAATTGTATGGAAGATTGGGAGCAAAAATTAGATGCCATTGTAGAAGAAACAAAAGACCAACGAATGGGCCTAATTTCAGGTATTCCGCCTTGGGTTCAAATGTATTTTGATCGATTGTCGGAAGTAACAGGTAAGCAAATTGGTGATTTATTTCCCGATTTTGACGTGTTTGTTACTGGTGGGGTTAATTTTGAACCATATCGTGAAAAAATTATGGCCTCGATTGGTCGATCAATCGATGTAGTGGAAACGTATCCTGCCTCCGAAGGATTTATTGCTTTTCAAGATAATGAAGCTGAAGAGGGTTTGTTGTTATTGATTGATTCGGGGATATTTTATGAATTTGTTCCAACAGATACCTATTTCTCAGCCAATCCCGTTCGATTGAGTTTAACGGAAGTTGAAATTGGCGTAAATTATGCCATCTTGTTGACCACTAATGCAGGTTTATGGGCCTATTCGATTGGAGATACGGTAAAATTTGTGTCGAAAAATCCATATCGAATTGTGGTCACGGGTCGAATCAAACACTTTATTTCTGCTTTTGGGGAGCATGTGATTGGCGAGGAAGTTGAAAAAGCAATGAATGCTGCCTTACTGGCTTTTCC
>JBEGQV010000132.1:0-11219 GCA_041180785.1 Bacteroidota bacterium
TATTGGAAAAATTATCAGCACAAATCTACCTGCCGTTGTAAAGTGCATTAATTATTGATAGGCAAATTCTTTGCCTTTTTGTATCTTTACTAATTGTTTAATCATCGAATTTATTTGTGAGTAATTTTGATCCCACCCTTTTTGAGCCTGTTATTGGACTTGAGATTCATGCCCAGTTACAAACGCGCTCAAAGATTTTTGCGAGCGACCCGGTTTTGTTTGGTCAAGAGGCAAATACCCTGATATCTCCGATCACCTTGGGGCATCCAGGAACCTTACCCAAATTGAATAAAAATGTGGTCAATTTTGCCATAAAAATGGGCTTAGCCATTGGTTCGCATATTACCCCAAAGCAATATTTTGATCGGAAAAATTATTTCTATCCAGATCTTCCAAAGGGGTATCAAATTACCCAAGATAAAACACCCATCTGTGTAGGTGGAAAAGTGAAAGTTCGATTAAAAGCTGGTGTGAAAGAAATTTCATTTCATCATATTCATTTAGAGGAAGATGCTGGTAAGTCGATCCATGAGGGGGATAATCCTTATAGTTTTATTGACTACAATCGGGCGGGGACTGCCTTAATTGAAATGGTTACGGATCCTACGATACATTCGGCGGAAGAAGCTTTTGCTTTAGTTACTGAGGTGCGTAAACTGGTACGTTATTTGGGCATTTGCGATGGAAACATGGAGGAAGGAAGTTTACGTGCTGACGTGAACATTTCTTTGCGTCCAGTGGGTGAAACCAAATTAGGTACAAAGGTGGAAATCAAGAATATGAACTCTATTCGAAACATTCAACGAGCGATTGAGTATGAATGTGTTCGTCAACAGGAGGCTTTGTTGAGGGGAGAAACGCTTGTGCAGGAAACTAGGACGTTTGACGCACATACAGGTAAAACACATTCTATGCGTATTAAAGAGACGATGAATGATTATCGGTATTTCCCTGAGCCAGATTTAGCTCCATTAGAGATTTCTGAACAATGGATTCAAGAGATTAAAGCTTCGATGCCCTTGTTGCCTTGGGAGCAGGAGTCAGAATTTGTTCATACATATCATTTGTCTGATTATGATGCCCATTTCTTGGCTGAATCGAAAGAAATGGCAGATTATTTCAAAGAAGCCGCTTCCCATACAAAGGCCTATAAATCGATTGCTAATTGGTTGATGGGGCCGGTTAAAACGTATTTAAATGAGAATCATCAAGAAATTCATGATTTCCCATTATTGCCTGAACGATTGGCGGAAATTGTGGAATTGGTAGAATCAGGTATTTTGACGCATAATCTAGCTTCGCATCAACTATTCCCTTTAGCAGTTGCTCAACCTAGTTTATCGGCAAAAGCAATTGTTGAAAAAGAAGGTTGGTTGGCCAATAAACCGGATGCGGATTCCTTGCAACAACATATTGACCAAACTTTGTCGAGTTTCCCTGAGAAAGTGAAAGAATATCATGGAGGAAAAAAAGGTTTATTAGCTATGTTTATTGGTGATGTGATGAAAAAAACAAAAGGAACTGCAGATCCTAAAAAACTAAATCAATTGATGTCGGAAGCTTTGGAAAAATTAAAATAAGATGAAAAAATTTGGAATATTCTTCGGATTTGTATGCTTGATGATGGGTTCTGTTGTGAAGGGCCAGCAATACGAAATTGCCGTTAAGGCAAATCAACTTGTTCCAAATAAAAAAATCTATTTAGAATATATAAATGTGCGTGGACAGGCTGTGAAAATTGATTCGATGCTGCCTAACGCCCAAAATTCTGTGAAATTTTCTGGGAAAGTTGCCGATGGAGGAGCCTTTTATTTATTGAATTTTTATGACATTCCGAATGCGCAAAAGGTTTTGTTGATTTTGGAAGGGGGCGAAAAGGTTGAAGTGGTTGCTGATGGAATAAATACACCCGAAAAGCAAGGGTCATTTTCGATGCGAGGTAATTCAGAGAACATAACCTACATGCTGCAAATTATGGAGGTATCGAAAGCCTTAGAATTAAAGGTGAAAGCATGGAATGCTGAATTGCAAAAAGACCAGAAAGCACAGGCAAGAATTCAACCCCTATTTGCTTCTGCCCAACAAGAAACTTTGGCAAAAATTAAGGCAATGATTCCGCAAATGGGGACCCATTTGGTGGCACTTTGGGCAACCAATTTCTTGCCGGCAGAAACAGAATTTGCTACCTTGGAAGAGGTTGGTGAGCGATTCAAAAAAACGCGGGCGAACCATCCGCAGGTGAAGCCATTTTTAGAAAATTTGAAACGAATGAAAGGGGCTAATGTAGGTGGCGATGCTCCAGAAATTGCTTTGCCGACTCCGACTGGTGAGCGATTGGCGCTATCCTCTTTGCGAGGTAAATATGTTTTATTGGATTTTTGGGCATCCTGGTGTGGACCATGTCGACAAGAAAATCCTAACGTCGTTAAGACTTATGCAAAGTATAAAGATTCGGGATTTGAGATTTTGGGCATAAGTTTAGATAAGGATAAAGGGGCTTGGCTGAAGGCCATTGAGAATGATCAACTGGTTTGGAAGCATGTGTCGGATTTACAATATTGGAATTCTGTTGCTGCACAGGCTTATGGCGTAAATGCCATTCCGATGACATTTTTAGTGGGTCCAGATGGTAAAATTGTAGCGAAGGGATTACGTGGTCCAAGTTTGGACAAGTATTTAGCGGAGTTATTTAAGAAGTAAAATACATATGAAAATTGGTATCATTGGTTGTGGAAACATGGGAATGGCTTTCGCAAATTCCTTCATTCAATATAATTTAGTTCAGAAAGAAGACTTGTTGTTGGTTGAAAAAAGTGCTGAGCGAGGTGCAATTTTGCAAGAGCAAAAGGCAGGAGTGGTGGTTGATACTATTTCTTCGAGTTTAGGGGAGGTTGATTTAATCATTTTATCGGTAAAACCCCAAGATTATCCTGCTGCGGCAGCAGACATTAAAAAGTATATTCAGCCAGGGCAATTGGTTTTGTCGATTATGGCAGGAATTCCCATTGCTAAAATTCAAGAAAGTATTTCACATCCTTTAATCATTCGTGCAATGCCAAATACCCCTGCCTTATTGGGAATGGGTATGACGGCCTTTGCTGCTGCAACTGAAGTTGGTTTATCAGATATTCGTAAGGTTGAAAATTTAATCAATAGCACGGGAAGGGCAGTTTTTTTGGAAAAGGAAGATTTATTGGATGCCGTTACGGCACTAAGTGGTTCAGGTCCTGCCTATTATTTTTATCTTGTCAAGCAAATGATTGATGCGGGTATTTCGATGGGTTTTGATCCAGCGATGTCGGCCTTACTAGTTAAGCAAACAATGTTAGGTTCGTATCATTTAATGCAGACTTCAGACAAATCACTGGATGAATTGATTCAGGCGGTTGCTTCAAAAGGAGGAACAACCGAAGCGGCTCTCAAGACATTTATGGAGCAAGGAGTTGGTGAGGGGGTAAAGAATGGAATTTTTGCTGCGCAAAAAAGGGCTAAAGAACTAGCTGATTAGGCCATCCATTGCTCTAGTGTATGTTTGTCCATCAATTTTGAAATTAAGTCGCCATTGGGAGAAACATTTGGATTAGACGAAGCAAATAGGCGTTCAATTACATGTTGCATTTCTTCCTGCGCTAAATATTTTAAATGAAATTTTGCGGCAGCTCTGTTGGCGATGATTCTGGCCAATTTTTCTTGATGCACTTGTTTGAAGTCGCTTACTTCATGTTTTAATTGTTCGAGTAGGTCCTCAATGATGGATTGTGGATTTTCATCTTGTAGGGTGGTTGGAATTCCCAAGATGGCGTAAGATCCATCAGGATTTTGGGATAGATCAAATCCAATATTTTTTAAGTGTTCAGCAATTTCAAGAAAGATGATTTTGTCACCTGGGTTTAACTGTAAAGACTCAGGAAAAAGTAATTGTTGGCTTTCACAATTTTTATTGTTGAATGCTTCGATAAATTGATCAAATAAGATCCGTTGGTAGGCTCTTTTTTGATGGATTAGCAAGAGACCATCGGGTCGAGAAATGCCAATAAATCCTTGAGTTACCTGTACAAACGACCATTTTGTGCCTGCGGGCAGGTCAGTGGTTAAATTATTTGCTCTGCTTTGAAGTGTAGTTGGGTGTTGGATTTCGTGTTTAAATAAATCCTGTGAATCGTGACCTTTTTCATTTTCGAATTGGTTGATGCTATCGTTTAGACCTTCATATAATTTTTTCCATGAATCATTGATTGCTTTGGAGGAGAAGGTTTTATTTTCAGTTTGAAAGGAATTTTGTTGAGGGCTAGGATATTGGGTATTTGCTGTACTTATTTGCTGTAAGAAATTTGTATTAGTATCAAAATCTATGGATGGAATTAGGTGGTTGATGCTAAGAGTTTTTCGAACAGCTGCGTGAACGATGGCATAGACTGACCGTTCATCATCAAATTTAATTTCAGTTTTAGTTGGGTGAACGTTAATGTCGATATGGGAAGGATCGATGCTAAGAAACAATACATAGAACGGGAAATTACCCTCAGGTATTAATCGTTCGTAGGCCGTCATGACTGCATGATTCAGATAAGTACTTTTGATGAATCGGTCGTTGACGAAAAAGAATTGTTCTCCTCTTGTTTTTTTAGCATTTTCAGGTTTTCCGACATACCCCTTAATGGATACATAGCTTGTTTCTTCCTCACAATTGGCTAATTGTTCGCGGTAATTTTTTCCAAACAGGTCGACAATTCGTTTTCCTAATTTTTCACTCGACAGGTTATAAATTTCTTCTCCATTTTGGTTGAGAACGAATTTTATTTCGGGGTGGGCAAGTGCAACACGTTGGAATTCGTCTAAAATGTGACGCATTTCCACAGGGTTGGATTTTAGGAAGTTTCTTCTTGCGGGGATGTTATAAAATAAGTTTTTTACAGCGACAGATGTTCCCACTGGGTGGGAGATATTTTCTTGGCCTTTGAAAGTAGAGGCTTCAATTCGAATAGAAGTCCCGATTTCGGAAGTTTGTTGTCTTGTTTTTAATTCAACTTGTGCGACGGAAGCGATGGAGGCCATGGCTTCTCCTCGAAAGCCCATTGTTTTTATTTGAAAGAGATCTTCTGCTTTTCGGATTTTGGAGGTTGCGTGACGTTCGAAGCACATACGCGCATCGGTTTCGGTCATGCCAGAACCATTGTCGATTACTTGAATCAACGCTTTTCCGGCATCTTTTACGATAAGTTGTATGGAAGACGCACCTGCATCGATGGAGTTTTCGAGTAGTTCTTTTACCACAGAGGCGGGGCGTTGCACGACTTCCCCAGCCGCAATTTGGTTTGCGATGGCATCAGGAAGAAGTTGTATGAGGTCGCGCATAGGTAAAAGAATGGTAAATTAAGCAAAAAAAAGGGAATGTTGCCATTCCCTTTTTCAATTATCAGAAGGTTGATTATTTTAATTCAACTTCAGCACCAGCTTCTTCTAAAGATTTTTTCAAACCTTCAGCCTCATCTTTGCTTACGCCTTCTTTCACAGCCTTAGGTGCAGCATCTACTACATCTTTAGCTTCTTTCAAACCTAAACCAGTTAAGTCTTTAACTAATTTCACGATCGCTAATTTGTTAGGACCAGCTGACTTTAAGATTACATCGAAAGATGATTTCTCAGCAGCAGCTTCGCCACCACCTTCGCTACCACCAGCTGCAGGACCTGCAACCATAACAGCACCAGCAGCAGCTGGCTCGATTCCGTACTCATCCTTAAGGATAGCAGCTAATTCATTTACTTCTTTTACAGTTAAGTTCACTAATTGTTCAGCGAACGCTTTTAAATCTGCCATTTTAAAAAAAATTTAATTGTTAAAAATTAATATTTGAGGGCTTAGCCCAATTATTCAATTGTTAAATTATTCTGGGCGCTCAGACAATGTCTTAACAAGACCAGCCAATTTGTGTTCACCACTCTTAAGAGCAGAGATAACGTTTTTAGCAGGCGATTGAAGTAATCCAATAACCTCGCCAATCATTTCGGCTTTCGACTTGATGTTCTCTAGGGCAGCTAATTGACTTTCGCCAATGTACAAACCACCTTCGATAGAAGCACCTTTGAATGAAATTTTATCTTTTCCAGCTTCTTTTTTGAAGTCTTTGATCAATTTTGCAGGTGTTTTAGCATTTTCTGGAGAGAAAATGATACCTGACATACCTTTCAATACCTCGCCATTGAAGGCAGAATAATCGTTTCCTGTTTTCTCAAGAGCTTTAGCGATCAAGGTATTTTTAAATACTTTGTATTCTAATCCTCTTTGGAAAGCCATTCTACGAAACTGAGAAACCTCAGCAACAGTTAAACCAGCGGTACTTGCAATGTAGAAGTACGGAGTTGCTGCGAACTTTTCGCTCAACTCATCAATAATTTGATTTTTTTCTTCTCTTGTCATTTTACAAACCGCTTACAGTCGCCTTATCAATAATTACGCCCGGAGACATAGTTGATGATATATTGATTGATTTAACATATGTACCTTTTGCTGAAGATGGTTTCAATTTCAATAATGTATTGATAACCTCTTGTGCATTTTCAGCAATTTTCGCTGCATCAAAAGAAACTTTACCGATAGAAGTGTGAACGATTCCAGTTTTATCAACTTTGAAATCAATCTTACCAGCTTTTACTTCTTTTACTGCGTTTCCTACTTCCAAAGTTACTGTACCAGACTTTGGATTAGGCATAAGTCCACGTGGACCTAAAACACGCCCTAAGCGACCTAGTTTTGCCATCACAGTAGGCATTGTGATAATCACATCGATGTCGGTCCAACCGCCTTCGATTTTTGAGATATAATCATCTAATCCTACATGATCTGCGCCAGCAGCTTTTGCTTCTTCTACCTTATCAGGTGTACAAAGTACTAAAACGCGAACGTCTTTACCTGTACCATGTGGAAGAGCAACAACGCCACGAACCATTTGGTCTGCTTTACGAGGGTCTACACCTAAGCGAACATCAATGTCCACAGAGGCATCGAATTTTGTATAAGAAATTTCTTTCAAAATTTCAGCGGCCTTATCAAGCGAGTACGCCTGAGTCGGGTCGTATTTTGAAAGAGCATCCTTTTGTTTCTTCGTAAGTTTTGCCATTACCTTTAATTAATTTTGGTTTAATTTCCGATTCAAATCAGAATGGTTTTTCACCGGAAACAGTAATACCCATTGATCTCGCTGTACCAGCAATCATACTCATTGCTGCTTCAATTGTAAAACAGTTTAAGTCTGGCATCTTTGTCTCGGCGATTACTCGCACTTGATCCCAAGATACTGAACCAACTTTTTTCAAGTTTGGTTGAGCTGAACCAGATTTAACTTTCGCTGCTTCCAACAACAAAATTGGTGCCGGAGGAGTCTTTACAACGAAGTCAAACGATTTGTCTGCGTAATAGGTGATTAAAACAGGCAACACAACGCCTTGTTTATCTTGGGTTCTCGCATTAAACTGCTTACAGAACTCCATGATGTTCAAACCTTTGGAACCTAATGCAGGACCGATGGGCGGTGAAGGATTGGCTTGGCCACCTTTGCACTGTAGCTTCACGTAACCAGCTATTTCTTTTGCCATATTAAAACATCGTTTTTAAGTTAATTTTGGAACTTATCTGCCAACAAGGGTGGAAGCTTCCTTATCTGATTCGTTCCGGGTTGGGTCTTCAGGTGTAACATTTCCTTTCAACCCTGCACTGCATTTAACAGAACACCGCTTTTTAAAACGGACTGCGAAATTAGGGGAAAGATTTTACAATTGCAAACTTATTGTAAAAATTATGGTTTATATTTTTTTTACAACTCATAACCCATAATTCATAATTTTTTTCTATCTTTGCACCCCAAATAAAATTTTATTCATTTTAATTTCAATAAGTTAGCCCGGCTTATTGATGTATCAAGGGCGACAAACATTATGTCAAAAACTCCAAAAGATTTCAACTGGGAAGAAGTTGAAGGAAAAGGTTTCGGCGGAAACTATTCTGCTTCACAGATTGCAGAAATGGAAGCAGCTATCGAAGCGACTTTGAATGCTGTTACTGAAAAAGAAGTTGTTACAGGTATTGTAGTAAGCAAAACAGACCGTGAGGTAATCGTTAACATCGGTTTTAAATCAGATGGTTTGGTTTCTGCTTCTGAATTCCGTGATATGCCGGACTTAAAAGCTGGTGACGAGGTAGAAGTGTACATTGAGAATCAAGAAGATGCCAATGGACAATTAATCCTTTCTCGTAAATTAGCGAAAGTAATGGGAGCTTGGACCAAAATCGAAAAGGCTTTGGAAGAAGATACTATTATCAATGGTTTCGTAAAACGTCGTACAAAAGGTGGTTTGATCGTAGATATCTTTGGTATCGAGGCTTTCTTACCTGGTTCTCAAATCGATGTGAAGCCTATCCGTGATTTCGATATTTTTGTAGGAAAAAATATGGAAGTTAAAGTGGTTAAGATTAACCATACGAACGATAACGTTGTTGTTTCTCATAAAGTATTGATTGAGAAGGATCTTGAGGCGCAACGTCAAACAATCTTAACGAACTTAGACAAAGGTCAAGTATTAGAAGGTGTAATCAAAAACATGACCAACTTCGGTGTGTTCATCGATTTAGGTGGTGTGGATGGTTTATTGCATATTACAGATATTTCATGGGGACGTATCAACCATCCGCAAGAGGTATTGAAATTGGATCAAAAAATCCAAGTGGTTGTTTTAGATTTCGACGAAAACAAGAAGCGTATTTCTTTAGGCATGAAGCAATTGCAGGCACATCCATGGGATGCATTAGCTGCTGATGTGGAAGTTGGTTCTAAAGTAAAAGGTAAAATTGTTAATGTAGCAGATTACGGTGCATTCTTAGAGGTTTTACCAGGTGTTGAAGGTTTGATTCACGTTTCTGAAATGTCATGGTCGCAACATTTAAGAAATCCTCAAGATTTCTTGAAAGTGGGTGATGAGATGGAAGCGGTTGTATTAACCTTGGACCGTGCTGAACGTAAAATGTCCTTAGGTGTTAAGCAATTAGCGGAAGATCCATGGACTAAAACTGACTTATTGAAGAAATATGCAGTTGGAACAAAACATAAAGGAACTGTTCGTAACCTAACTAATTTTGGTTTATTCCTTGAATTAGAAGAAGGCATCGATGGATTAGTTCACGTGTCTGACTTATCTTGGACAAAGAAAATTAAGCACCCATCTGAATTTGTTAAAGTTGGTGATAGCTTAGACGTAATTGTCATCGAGTTAGATGCGGAAAATCGTCGTTTAGCTTTAGGTCATAAGCAATTGGAAGAAAATCCATGGGATACGTTTGAAAGTGTATTTACTTTAGGTTCTTCTCATAAAGCAACGATCGTTTCTAAAGGAGATAAATTAGCTACCTTAGAATTGCCATACGGTATTGAAGGTTTGGCGGCATTCAAACAATTAGTGAAAGAAGATGGTTCTACTGCAGAAGTAGGAGAGACTTTAGATTTCATCGTAACTGAATTCCACAAAGAAGATCGTAAGATCATTCTTTCTCATACACGTACTTTCACTGAGCCTGCTGCTGAAGAGGTAAAAGCTGAAAAGAAAAAAGCAACGAAATCAGCAGAAAAAGCAAGTGCTCCAGTTGAGAAAACAACAATGGGTGATATCGATGCACTATCTGCTTTAAAAGAGCAATTAGAAGGTGCTGAGAGAGCACAAGCAATTAAGAAGTTAGAAAAGAAAGCGAAGAAAGCTGAGTAATCTCTTCTAAATTAAGTTACCGAAAGGCTCTTGTGAAAACAAGGGCCTTTTTTTTAGAATTGTAGTATATAGAACTGTAGTGCATGGAATTTTATCAATAAAGTTATTAGGTTTTAAATTTTAATTTTTTTAGGGGATAAAGGCACCCCTTTCCCCCTGCAAGCTACCGATTTTATTTAAAAGTTGTCTGGTAAAATTCTTAGATTCGAATTTGCTATTTCAAGATTTTTTTGGATATTGAGGACTTATTTAAAATCGAATTAATAATTCTCTAAATCATACACATATGAGTCATTCATCACGTCGTAATTTTATAAAAAATGCGTCTTTGGCTGCGGCAAGTTTTTACATCGTTCCGCGCCACGTTTTAGGAAAGGGTTTTACAGCTCCTTCTGATAAATTAAATATCATGGGTATCGGTGTCGGAGGTAAAGGATACGGTGACGTTATGAGTTCCTTCAAAAATGGTGCTGAAAATATCGTAGCCTTAGTGGATGTAGACGATCGTCAGGCGGCTAGAGCTCGTGCTGAATTACCAAAGGCAAATTATTACAGAGATTTTCGTGTCGCCTTAGATAAAGAAGGTAAAAATGTAGATGCAGTTATTGTTTCTACTCCTGATCATACGCACACAACCATTGCGATGGAGGCGATGCGAAGAAGTAAGCACGTATATGTACAAAAGCCATTAACACATGATATTTATGAGGCTCGAATGATGACAGAAAAAGCTCGAGAAATGAAAGTGGTTACGCAAATGGGTAATCAAGGTTCTTCTGGGGATGGCGTTCGTAAAATGATTGAATGGTTCAATGGAGGAGTAATTGGAAAAGTTAATGAAGTTTTTGTTTGGACTAATCGTCCGGTTTGGCCGCAAGGAATTTCTTATCCAGCCGCTGGATTTGAAGCGCCAAAAGAGGTTGATTGGGATTTATGGTTAGGGCCAGCTAAATATAGAGAGTACAACCCAGCCTTCTTGCCATTTAAATGGAGAGGATGGTGGGATTATGGTACCGGCGCCTTGGGTGATATGGGTTGCCACTTATTGGATCCTCCATTCAAAGTATTGGGAATTCGTGATGCATTGGATGTAGAATGTTCGGTTGGGTCAGTTTTCTTACAAGATTGGACGCCTGAGTGGATTCCAGAAGGATGTCCTCCTTCTTCGATGGTTACCTTGTCTTATGGTCCATCTGATCGAAATAAATCTAATGTAAAATTACATTGGTATGATGGTGGACTTCGTCCACCACATCCAGATGGAATACCTTCAACTGATGTTATTGGTGATGATGATGGAACCAATGGTGTCATTTTAATGGGTTCAAAAGGTATTATGACTTGTGGGACCTATGGAAAAAATCCTAAAGTATATAAAGATGGCAAGCAGGTTCCTGAGGAAGCCTTGCCTAAAGCAACTTTGCCACGTGTAAAAGATGGTGACGGCGGACATAATTACCAATGGGTAG
>JBEGQV010000133.1:0-3464 GCA_041180785.1 Bacteroidota bacterium
TACAAGTAGGCGGCGAATTTCACTACCTAATGGCAGCAAAAGATGGTAGTTTTGAGTTTGATTTTTGGGGGACTTTTCAAGCGATTGAAAAGGAGAAATACCTGAAAATTGTGATAGGCGATGGTCGCGAAATGGAAGTGTATTTTCAGCAGTCAATCAATGGTACCGAAGTTCGTGAAGTATTTGATCCAGAAAATCAAAATCCACCCGAAATGCAGCAACAAGGCTGGCAAGCTATTTTAAATCATTTCAAGAGGTATGTAGAACAATAAAAGGCATCGACTAGATGTCTTTTGCTTTTTCTTTCAAGTAAAAACTGGGATTAATGCCCACGTATTTCTTAAAAGCTGCATAAAAAGTAGATCGGTTTTTAAATCCACTTTGGTAAATATACGTCTCCAGCGTAAAATGATCAAAATGATTGAAATTGGTTAGAAAGTGGTGAATTTTTAACCGATTGATGTATTCCGCAAAGGAAATCCCATAGAATTTTTTGATATGTGCAGACAATTTTTGTGGCGAAATCGCCACAATTTTTGCGACGGAATTTAAATCGCACTGCTCACTTACATAACATTTCGACTCCTGAAGTTTTTCAGTAATTTGTCGAGCAATGTCATTGTCTTGAAATTCGGCAAGGATATGTGGGAAAATTTCACTAATCGATGGTACAAAATCTTCAGTTGAATGATCTGGTGGAATAATACACCCATCCATGTTTTCTTGTACATTGGGCGTGCCAATGAAATAGGAAAAAAGGAAAATAGCTACCGCACATTTGATGATTTGAGACGGTGGATCGAAGTTGTGATTAAAAAATAAATTCAAGTTTTGATATAGTTGTAAAACGAAATAGATCAAAATGGTTAAACTCACCATGTTTAGCCAAAACAAATTTTGCTTGTTAAAATACACAAAAGAACTTCCTCCATGCTTTTTCTTGAAATAAATCATCCCTAGCGAAATCATACTGTATAGGATTCCAACAACAATTAAAAAAGGTTGTAAAACTTTGGGAGGGAACATGCCCGCATTTCGGTTTAAAAGAAATTGATTGTTCTTATAATAACTATCGAAAATCAAGGTTTTCTCCGAATCGCTTAACATTAAATCGGGCATTAAGCCGATCGTAACGATCAGGGGGAAGACAAAATGTACATAATCAATCGACTTGAAGGGCTGATTTGCTTGCAACATTCTTTTGACATAAAAGAATAGAAAAATGGGCAATAAAGCCCTAATAAAGTTGGGTGATCGGTACAAAAAAAGCATTTGATAGATATGCTTTGATGTCAGACTATAGATGTAAAATTCTTGGTAAACAATCGTAAAGATGACCCCAATTAGCCAATAGGCTTTAGGATATTGATGAAATCTGATGAGCAAATAAATAATGAATAAAATTCCAATACCGCTGGTAAGAAAAGATAAGTAGGGAACGTATTCGTACATAGATATAACGTAGGCAAGAGGACTTATATGCCTTTAAGTTATAAAAAAATGGACAAAGTGTATATTTTTTTACCCAATTTTCACAGATGTCATGGTCAATGAACCGCCAACGGCCTTATCATTGAAAAAACTTACTTTTTCGTTTTTCCCTTTCAATCCAAGTGTATAGATCAAGGGAATGTAGTGGTCGGGTGTAGGAATCGCCAAAATGGCCTCTTTCCCAATAGAATGATAGTTGATCAATGACTTATGCTCATCATTCAAAATCAATTGCTTGAATTTGTTGTTCATTTCCTTCGCCCAATCAAATCCATAATTTGGCGCATTGAGCTTATCCCATGCAATCATGCGTAAATTGTGTACCATGTTACCAGATCCAATGATTAACACACCTTTTTTACGTAAGTCGTAAAGTTCTTTTGCCAATTCATAATGATATGGAAGATCTCGACCATAGTCAATACTTAATTGCAATACTGGAATGTCCGCCTTTGGATACATGTGTCGAACGATGGTCCAAGTGCCGTGGTCTAAGCCCCAGTCGTGGTCTAATTCCACTTGGGTACTTTTTACTAATTTCTGGGTTTGTTGGGCAATTTCCGGACTACCTTTTGCCGGATATTGCACCTGAAAAAGTTCTCGCGGAAATCCACCAAAATCATGAATTGTTTTTGGTTGCTGCATCGCCGTCACCAATGTTCCTTTTGTTAACCAGTGGGCGGAAATCACCAATACCGCCTTAGGAACAGGAATTTGCTTGGCCATAGCTGTCCAAGTTCTGCTAAACTCATTGTCTTCAATGCCATTCATCGGAGATCCATGACCAATAAATAAGGTAGGCATCAACTGACCATCTTCTGGTAGTTTTTTTGAAAGCGTATGGATGGAAGAGAGCGTCATCATATGGGACAAGGATTGAAGAAAAAACCTACGTTTCATGCAAAGTTATGGTGCAGCGCATTGGCGCTGCACAAATTTCAACCTTAATTTGAAGTTTTTACAAATTGGATTTCTGCGGCAATTTTTACTTCCTCACTTACCAACACACCTCCAGTTTCTAACGCCGCATTCCAACCTAAATTGAAATCATTTCTGTTGATTTTACCTTCTACGGAAAAACCAGCCTTTAAATTTCCCCAAGGATCTTTGCTGATACCACCAAATTCAACATCTAAGGTAACTTCCTTACTAACCCCTTTAATGGTTAACTTTCCAGTTAGTTTTCCATTTTCAGCATCCACTTTTTTAAAGTTTGTGCTATCAAATGTAATTTGTGGAAATTGTTCCGCATCAAAAAAGTCGCCACTTTTTAAGTGACCATCACGGTCGTCGTTGTTGGTGTAAATAGAACCCACTTCAATTGTTGCTCCTGCAGCGGCACCATCAAAATCTTCTCCGTTGGAAGCCAATGTTGCTTGGAAATTTCTGAACTCACCTTTCACGTTGGTGATCATCAAGTGTTTTACTTTGAATGTTAATTCACTGTGCGTTGGGTCGAATGCCCAGGTTGTTAAATTTGCCATTTGTATATCTATTTTATTTCTTGTCGAAATTGACGATACAAAATTATGCGAATGCTGATTGATTTAAATTGACCTATGTTAATAAAGTGTAAGGGTTTCTTTTATGTCATTTTTCAGTATGAATGGTATTTTAATTACTTTTAGTATTGAAAATCAATACTATGAATAAAAACCTATCAAACCGTAGAAAATTCCTTCAGGACGCCGGGCTCTTTTCGGGTGCTGCACTCTTGCCAAACATACCTTCCAGGTTGCAAGATGCTACCGAGCGTTTTGTCCCAAAAGTTCAGGAAAAAACCATTGCACCTCGCTTAAAATTCGGTGTAATTGGCATTAATCACGGACACATCTACTCCATGGCCAATTCGATTATCCGTGGAGGTGGTGAATTTGTTGCCTACTATGCCAAAGAACCTGACCTCATCAAAGACTTCGCAAAAAGATACCCAACAGCTAAATTAGTTGCCAACGAAGAGGCTATCTTAAATG
>JBEGQV010000134.1:0-2500 GCA_041180785.1 Bacteroidota bacterium
GTGATTTTCACCTCACATTTTAATTCGAAATTGGCAGGTTGATCTTTACGGTAAATGATAAATGTATTTCTTTTTAAAACAGTTGCAGGAGTAATTTCTCCAACGATGGAACCATTCTCCACTCTCCAATAGGTGGGATCACCTTCCCAACCATCTAATGTTTTTCCATCAAATATTTTTTTGAAACCCTTTTCGGATTTGTCCCCAGGCGAATAACTAAATAATACCAAAGAGGCCAATACCCCCATGATACAATAAAAGTAATTTTTCATAGTAAATAGTTTTGTGACCTAATATATCATTTTTAACAGAAAGTTTTGTCCTTTTTTAAAAATTATAGCCGCGAAATTCACGGCTATAATTTGAGAAAACAAACTTTACTTCACATTCGGATTCAATGCAGCTTCATCAGCAGGCATTGGATAGTATTTTTCAATAACCGAGAAGGAGTTACTACGAAGTGTATATCCTTTTTGGTAATAATAGGAGAATGGATTTGCTTTGATTTCAGCACCATAGGCAGTTATAACTGCTTTGTACGTATCTGTACGTACAAGGTCATGCCAACGCTTATTTTCAAATGCTAATTCCACACGACGCTCTTTCATTAAGGCATCTCTGAAACTTGCTTGATCAGTTGCTGTAGTTTCTTTTAATCCAGCACGTTTACGAACGAGGTTCATGTAAGTGGCCGCATCACTAGTTTTGCCTTGCTCGTTTAAGGCTTCAGCTAAGAATAATAACACTTCAGAGTAGCGATACACTGGCCAGTTCATTCCATGGTTACCATTCAATGCATGTGTTTTCATGAATTTCTTGATAATTGGATAGGTTTTGCCTTCCCATAAGGTGGATGAACAGGTGATGTATCCAATAGAAGCATCTTTACGCAAATCACCAGCCTCGTATGCTGCAATCACATTTGGTGTTGGAATATTATTTCCTTCTCCCGTTTGAGGTTGCGGATTTGAAGTACCTGAAAGTGTTTTCAATTCTGCCTCTAACATCGGACGAGGTAAGAAGTTGTACATAAACGTTCCATTGTAACCATTCGAGCCTTCTTGAAACTGAACTTCAAAAACACTCTCTGCGTTATTTTTGTTAGCTGTACTGGTTGAAAAAACGTTGTTATAGTCAGCAATTAAGGAATAGCTACCCTCACCGACTACTTCACGAAGTAATTTCTCAGCATTTGCCCAATCTTTTTTAATGATGTACAAATTAGCTAAAACCGTTTTTGCAGCGCCGGAAGTGGCACGTCCTGCTTCCTGAGTTGCTTTATTCTTCAATGAACTCGCAGCACCTGTTAAATCAGCAATGATAATTTTCTCCAAATCTGCCGCTTGTCCAAGTGGTGCAGCAGCTGCTTCACGAGTAGTAACAGGAGTTAATTGTAGCGGAGCTTTGTTGAAATACCGGTACAGTTCAAAATAGGCAAAACCTCTTAAAAATTGAGCTTGACCTTTTAAATTAGCTTTTACTGTTGCATCAAAATCTGCTTTATCAATTAAAGCTAGCACCTGATTTGCACGTGCAATAATTAAGAAATCCTGACGATACTGATTCAATACGTGTGTATTGGTCGTTAAACCATTTGCCACCGGAATTGAAAAGTCCGCTAAGTCTTCTTGTTGCTCAGTTGCACCAAAGGCCGTATTACGTGCATAATACGTATTGTCGGAGTGCATCTCTGACAATAACCAAGAACGGTCGTTGTAGATGGTTCTCAATGGAACATAACACGCGTTGACAGCTTGTTCAAAATCCGATTGGGTTTTAAAGAAGGTCACCGAACTTAAGTTGGTTTCTGGCGTTATATCCAAAAACGATTCTGTACACCCTGCCAGTCCGACAGCAAGTAAACAGCTTAATATGATTTTATTTTTCATTGTTTCTAAAATAAACGTGATTATCTAACTAATTAAAAGTTAAAGTTTGCTCCAATCGTGTATGTACGTGGAACTGGATAACTTGAGAAGTCAACTCCTTGACTTAAGTTACCGCCATCACCTTGTCCATTTCCTTGAGAACTAACCTCTGGATTTGGACCACCCCAATAATTAGTGAACACATATGCTTGTTGGCAAGATGCATAGACACGAAGCGACTTGTAGACTTTAGATGGTTTTGTAAATGTATAACCTAGTGTAATGTTTTTGATGGTGAAAAACGATGCATCCGCAATGAAACGAGAGTTAATCCAGTCACGCTCAATACCTGTTACGTTACCACCACCAACAGTTGTACCATATTTTCCATCTCCTGGCTGAGACTCAGATCTCCAACGATTGGCCACTTCTTTTAATAAGTTGAATGGACCATCTAAGTTGGCAGTTGAATAAATGTGACGAACTAACAATTGGTTACCATATGATCCAGAACCAATGATGTTGAAATCCCAGTTTTTATAGGTCACATTGTTTGTGATACCATAAATGAAATTAGGGAAAGGATTACCCATGATCACACGGTCGTCGAAGTTACCACCGTTTGTAATGAC
>JBEGQV010000135.1:0-19393 GCA_041180785.1 Bacteroidota bacterium
TGAAATATTTGCAACTTTTGTTCCACTTGGTAAAAATCTAATTTCTGGATCTTGACCAAGGTTTCCTAATAAAATAACTTTATTTACTCCTGCCATGATGTTAAAAATTTAAAAAGGTTAGGGGAGAATGCATTTCCGATTCAAAGGTAGGTCAATTTATGAGTTTAAAAAACACACTACAATTGATTATCAATAAGTAGATTTTCAATTAAAACTGATTTACCTAAATTTTCGAACTCTACAGCGGATTTCCACTGATAATTACCCTGCAACTCGAACTCAAAATTATCAGGAATTTGGATATACCAGGCTTTGGTAAATATTTTTTGATGACTTAATTGATGGGGCTTTGTTTGCTGCATGGCAACCCAATTACCCCTCAATTTAGCTAAAAAATGATCATTTTCTAGTAAATCCTCTAATTCTTTGGGTTCGGTTGATTCCACCAAGTAAAATTCAAATAAACTATGCCAGATGTCTTTTTGAAGGCGTTTTTGCACCAAAAACGAGTTGTTTTTTTCAATGACAAAATAATGAAAAAACCGATGGGACATTTTAGACTTCTTTACCTTTACGGGCAATGAATCTACACAATGTGTCAAATTTGCAGTACAAGTTTCTTGTAATGGACAGGTAGAACAATTAGGTGCTGGACTACATTGTAATGAACCAAATTCCATAATGGATTGATTAAACAAGGCGGCTTTGCCAACTGGCATTAATTCATTGGCCAAATCGGCAAAAATCTTTCGATTTTTAGGTTCGGCTATATCATGCTTTATTCCAAAATACCGAGCTAAAATTCGAAATACATTCCCGTCCACAACGGCTTGATGCTCATCAAAAGCAAACGAACTAATGGCCGCTGCAGAATAAGGCCCAATGCCCGGCATTTTAATTAATTCTTGATAGGTCGTGGGAAATATTCCATTCCAATCAAATGCAATTAACTTGGCGGTCTTATGCAAATTTCTAGCCCTGGAATAGTAACCTAGACCTTGCCAATTTCGTAAAACGATATCCTCGGGAGCGTTTGCTAAATCAAATACTGTTGGAAAATTATTTTTGAATTTTTCAAAATATGGTAAACCCTGCTGGACACGAGTTTGTTGAAGGATTACTTCCGACAGCCAGATCAGATATGGATCTCTAGTGGCACGCCAAGGCAACAATCTGGCGTTTTTGCTATACCAACTGATGATCTGTTCACTAAAGGTGTGTATCTGTTTCATAACGAATGTTCAAAGATAGTTCAAAAAAAATTAGATAATAATCTAGCCATCATTTTCATATCTAATAGAAAAACACTAATTTTGTGTCCCCATTCTGGAATGGGGAATTTTAATTTTGTGCAAGAGACTATTTAAAGATTAATTAACGTGACTAAGGCAGATGTAATTGCTGAGATAGCCAGCAAAACAGGGATTGAAAAAAAAGATGTTTCAGAGACATTAGAAAGATTTTTCGAGGTTGTTAAAGACAACTTATCTAAACAAGAAAATATTTACATCCGTGGATTCGGAAGTTTCATCAATAAAAAGAGAGCGAAAAAAATCGCAAGAAACATTTCTTTAAACACGGCTATTACCATTGACGAACATTATGTACCTAGCTTTAAGCCAGCGAAAGTGTTTGTAGAACAAGTAAAAACGAGCGTTGTTCCTGCTGAATAAAAAGGAAATAATTAGTCCAGGCTTATGAAAAAGTCATTTTTGATTATTATTGGTATTGGACTATTGGGTATTTTTGGTATTTATCAACTACCCAAAGGAAACGTTAGTAATAAAACTTCTGCGGAAGCAGGAGGCGCTAATCGAGATGCGGCTGGCGTCAAAGTAGCGGAAAAAGAAGCAGAAAATCAACATGTAGCTCCTTTAAGTGAAGCTTTGCAGAAAAAAATTGCTGGTTTAAAATCGCAATTTGATAGCAAAAAAGATTTGGGTTCATTAAACAGCCTAATTGCAGCTTACAGAGAAGGCAACCGATTAGACAGCGCGGGGTTGGTTGCAGAAAAATATGCAATGATTAATCCGAATGTCGCTAATTGGGGAAGAGCAGGTCAGTTGTTTTTTGAGGCGCAAACGTATGCATTGAGTCCAGAAAAAGGACAAGCAATGGGTGCTAAAGCGCGAGAATTCTTTGAAAAAATAATCGAGCAAGAGCCAAATAATCTTTTGATTAAATCGAACCTTGCGATGACATACGTTGATACACCTACTCCAATGAAGGGCATTACCTTATTGCGAGAAGTGATTGAACAAGAACCGACTTTTGTGCCGGCCTTGTTTGACTTAGGAGTATTATCGATTAAGTCAAATCAATTTGGGAAAGCCCAAGAACGATTTGCACAGATCTTAAAATTGGAGCCAAACAATTTCAAAGCGGCATTAAACCTCGGTTTTTGCTTGGCACAATTAGAGAAGAAAACAGAAGCTGTTCAACAGTTGCAACGGGTTGAAAAACAAAGTAAAGACCCAGAGGAAGTGAAGGCGGCTAAAGAGTTGCTTGCAGAAATGCAAAAACATTGAAGTTGAAAATCAACTTCGTAAATTATTAACAACATAAACGTTATAGGTATGCCTTGCGGAAAGAAAAGAAAACGTCACAAGATTTCAACTCACAAAAGAAAGAAGAGATTAAGAAAAAATCGTCATAAGAAAAAATAGTCAATTTTTGACTAAATTTCTTCTCAAGAAACAGGCATTTTAAAAAATTGCCTGCTTTTTGTGTTTATGTCTATTTTAAAAATTCTCGTCTGAACATATTGTGAGTAATGAACTAATCATTAATTCTACACCGAAAGGTGATAGAATTGCCCTTTTGCAAGACAAAAGGTTAGTAGAATACCATATAGAGCAGTCGGAACCCCAATTCTCAGTAGGAGACATATACTTAGGAACTGTACGAAAGTTAGTTTCTGGATTAAACGCAGCCTTCATTGATATTGGGTATGAGAAAGATGCCTTTTTACATTATCATGATTTAGGTCCCAACCTAAACACGCTCCATAAATTTACCAAGGAGGCCATGACCCAAAAGGGGAAGCATGCCAAAATTGAAAATTACAAGATAGAGCAGGAAATTGATAAGTTAGGAAAAATTGAAAAAGTTTTAACGAAGGGACAATCCATATTGGTGCAGGTCGTAAAAGAACCTATTTCCACCAAGGGACCTCGCCTTTCATGTGATATTTCAATTGCAGGTAGATTTCTGGTATTAGTTCCATTTGCCAATGGTGTTAATATCTCCAAAAAAATTACTTCAAAAGCAGAAAGAAGTAGGTTACAAAAATTAATGTCGTCGATCAAACCAAAGAATTTTGGGGTGATTGTCCGTACAGTAGCTGAAGGAAAAGCGATTGAAGAAATGGAGAAAGATCTTCGCGACTCCATCGCAAAGTGGGAGGAAGGGGTTCGTAAATTAGGAACCGCCAAACCAACGGAGCGAATCATTGGAGAAATGAGTCGTGCAACTTCTATGTTGCGTGATTTATTGAATAACGATTTCGATAACGTCATAGTGGATAGTCCAGAGGTCTACCAAGAAGCCAAGGATTATGTACACAACGTTGCTCCTGAAAAGGAAAAAATCGTTAAACTTCATGCCGGTAAAAATAAATTATTTGAACAAGTAGGTATCGAAAAGCAATTAAAGATGCTATTCGGTCGTTCAGTATCTTTACCAGGTGGAGGATATTTAATTATTGAACATACTGAGGCGCTACACGTCATTGATGTAAACTCTGGAAATAAATCCAATTCAGAAGATGACCAAGAGGCAACTGCAGTAAGTGTTAATAAGGAAGCTGCCAAAGAAATAGCAAGACAATTACGTTTGCGCGATATGGGTGGAATCATTGTTATTGATTTCATCGATATGAAAAAGGCTGATAATCGCAAGATTATTCAGGATTTAATGCGTGACGAGATGCGTTCTGACCGATCAAAATACACGATTTTGCCTTTATCCAAATTTGGATTAATGCAAATTACACGTCAAAGAGTTCGACCAGAAATGAACGTTGCCACCAATGAGACTTGTCCGACTTGTGGAGGAACAGGAACCATTACAGCAAGTATTGCGGTTTCAGAGGTTATTGCCCAACATGTGGAACATTTAGTAACTAAGCAGAATGAAAAAGATTTAACCATTTTGGTACATCCATTCTTATATGCTTATTTTACGAAAGGGTTCCCATCCATACGAATGAAATGGTTTTTCAATTTCAAAACCTGGATTAAACTTAGAGAGGATTCTTCTTTGGGTTTAACAGACTTTAAATTTTTAAACCGTAATGAAGATGAAATCGAAACATCATCTTAGTATTTTTCTTCTGTTCTTCTGTCTTTTTTCATTTTCGGCAAGTGCCCAATGGTGGAAATTGACAGAAGATGCAGAAAAAGAGCGCTCCAAAGGAATGCTTTTGTTTACCTCTGAATTTCAAGTAGAAGCCACCTATGCGATCAATCAGATGTATAATTATAAATTTCCTGAAGCTGAAAGGGAATTTAATTATCTCAAGATCAAATACCCAAATCACCCATTACCCGATTTACTGTTAGGGTTAGTTCAATGGTGGAAAATTGTACCCAATACGCACAACGAAGTTTTTGACGAACGATTCAATGAATACATGGACTCGGCCATCGAAAAGGCAGAAAAAATTTGGGACGATACCGAAAATCCTGAAGCAGCTTTCATCTTAGCTTCTTCTTATGCCTTTAAAGGTCGACTTCATGCCGAGCGACAACATTGGACACGCGCCACTTGGGCAGCAAGAAATGCCTTAAAATATTTAGAAAAATGTAGGGAATATGCCGACTTTAGTCCAGAAATCCTCTTTGGAGATGGGCTTTACAACTATTATTACCACTTCATTAAAAAGAATTTTGCACTCATGCGACCTGTCTTATGGTTGTTTCCTAAAGCCAACAAAGACCAAGGCATTAAACAAATCGAAAAAGCAGTTTATGATGCTTTCTATACGAGAACCGAGGCACGCTATTTTCTGTTACAGATTTATGCCATGGAAGGTTTGAGTAATAAATCATATGAATTAGCAAAATATACGCATGAAAATTACCCGGATAATCCATTCTTCCATCGATACCATGCAAGAGAAGCCTACATGCAAGGAAAATATGAGGAAGCTTCAACGCTTTCAAAACAAATTTTAGAACGAATTGCTAGTCACCAAGTTGGCTATGAAGCCGTTTCTGGCAGATATGCAAGTTATATTTTAGGATATTATCAATTATATGTCTTTAAAAATTTAGGCGAGGCTAAACCTTATTTTCAGCAATGTGTAGCTTTTTCAAATGAAACCAACTCAAAAGAGTCGGGGTATTATTGGGCTTCGATGTTGGGTCTTGCCATAATTGCCCATCAAGAAAAAGATTTTGATCAGGCGGTTACCTATTGCAAAGACGTTTTAGAGCATGCAGACAAAAAATCTTCACAACACGATGAAGCAAAAAAACTGCTTTCAGAGGCTAAAAAAGCAAGAAGAAAATCAAAATAATCAAATTTAACAATTCCTTAACATTGGCTTCATTTAGATTTAATAGTTTTGCAATCATATTTGCACCAATATAAAATTTAAAAACAATGTTTGGATTAGAACCAACTCTATTTTTCCTCTTATTTTTCTGCCTTTTCGCAGCCTGTGCATTTGAATTTGTCAATGGATTCCATGACACAGCCAATGCAGTAGCAACTGTTATTTACACGCATTCATTAAAGCCAACCCAAGCAGTTGTGTGGTCGGGCTTCATGAACTTTTTAGGATTATTAACTGGAGGTGTTGGTGTTACGATGAGTATTATCGGACTGCTACCCACGGAGCTGCTCATTGATGCCGATGTGTATCATTCCATGTCCATGGCATTAGCCATGTTGATTTCAGCGATCTTGTGGAATGTGGGAACATGGTATTTTGGTATTCCAGCTTCTAGCTCACACACCTTGATTGGATCTATCATTGGAATTGGAGTGGGTCATGCTATGTTACCAGAAAATTCCAACAAAGGTATCTCTAGCATTAACTGGGATAAAGCTTTTGAAATTGGACAAGCATTGTTGTTATCGCCTCTTTTTGGGTTTGCATTAGCCATCATCCTCATGTATGTGTTAAAAAAATCGGTTAAGAATAAAGAGATTTTCAAAGAGCCAAAGAAAAATTCTCCTCCTCCAACATGGATTAGAAGTATTTTAATTGCAACATGTACCTTGGTATCCTTCTTTCATGGTAGAAATGATGGTCAAAAAGGAATTGGGTTAGTAATGGTTATTTTAATTGCCTTTTTGCCTGGTTATTTCGCGATCAATACAAATTTGAATATTAGCCAAGTTAAAACTAGTTTAACGGTTGTTCAAGCCATCTCTGCAAAAATTGATACGGTACCTTTATCAGAAAAAGAAAGAGAGAGTTATCATAAATTAGTAAAATCGAGTACTGATTTAAGTACCATTGTTAATGCGCCTACGTTTAACAGTGAAAAATTATCAAATTCTCAAAAATTTGATGTTCGAAAAGCTGCTTTAACAATCAACAAGCATACTAAAAAATTATTAGAAAGTGAGTCAATTGCTCTTTCAGATGCTGATAAAAAAGCATTAAAAAAAGCGACTCAGGGTGACAAAGCTCCATTTTTCAGTTTTGATGGAAATTCATCTACAGGAATTGCAGGCGTTACTGATTTTGCACCAGCTTGGGTTATGTGGATGGTTGCTCTATCGTTAGGCTTAGGAACCATGGTAGGTTGGAAAAGAATTGTGGTAACCATTGGCGAGAAAATTGGAAAACACCATTTGACCTATGCGCAAGGTGCCTCTGCTGAATTAATTGCATCTGTAACAATCGGCCTAGCAACTGCTTATAAGTGGCCTGTAAGTACTACACACGTATTATCTTCTGGAATTGCCGGCACAATGGTAGCTTCAAAAGGTATCAAAAATTTACAAGGTGGAACGGTAAAAAGTATTGTCTTAGCATGGGTATTAACCTTGCCTGTAACAATCATTTTATCTGCTTCCCTATTCGTCTTATTTAGATGGATTGCAGCATAAATATTTAAAACAAGCAAATCGGGGGCTTGCGCCCCCGATCTTTCAACACCAATATAAAATGAAAAAAATTAAAGGAGCCATTTTGGTGGCACTCACCCTTTTTGTGTTCATTGCAAATGGACAAGGCCCTCGTTCTTATTATCATATTTCTAATGGTTGGACAGACCTAAATGTCTCAGGTAAATTAGCTGGCAAATTTTCATGGCAAATTGAAAACCAGCATCGTAGAGAAGATATGCAAGGTGATTATAACGAAAGTACTACTACCGGAAATCCATATAACAACCTTAATCAACATGTTTTTCGCCCATACATTCACTTCCAGGCGAATCCAAATGTGCGCTTTTCCTTAATGCCCTTAGGATGGATTGGATCAAATCGTTTCAAAGATGGAAAACCTTCCGCTTTTTTTGCTGAACTTCGAATCGCACCACAAGTAATCTTAACACAACAAATCGGACGACTGAAAATTGATCACCGCTTGCGCTATGAGTTCAGATGGTTAGGCGCCAACCAGGCAACAGACGACAAAAGTTTTTTGTATGGAGGAGATTTTAGTACCTCCACTTTTAAAGAAAGATTTCGTTACCAATTGAAAGGTACAATTCCATTGAATAAAGCAAAATTGGAAGACAAAACTTTATATGCGCAGGCTTATAATGAATTATTTATCAACATGGGAGAAAATGTGGCAAATGTGAATCTTTTAGATCAAAATCGTGTTTTAATAGGATTAGGATACCGATTTAATAAATTTTATTCTGTTGAAGCTGGATATATGCAACAAGTCATTTTCCGCTTTAATAATGCAGACAAAAACAATGTAGATGTCAACAATATTCTACAATTGAACCTCGCCATTTCAAATTTCGAGAGTTTATTTAAGAAATAGACGAAAGCATTTTTTATCTTTGTACTTTCAACGCATATGAAAGCACAAATCATCAAAAAATATTTTCCTCAAATAACAGAAAAGCAGCTCAAGCAATTCGAGCTGCTTTTTCCATTGTACGAAGAATGGAATGAAAAAATTAATGTCGTTTCGAGAAAAGACATTGAAAACCTGATGGAACATCATGTGCTTCATTCCTTGGCCATTGCCAAATTCATACCATTTAATGTAGGAACTGAAATTTTAGATGTGGGTACAGGTGGAGGATTTCCGGGTATCCCCTTGGCCATCATGTTCCCCGATTGTCAATTTACGCTTATTGATTCCATCGGAAAAAAAATCAAAGTGGTCGAAGAAGTTTCGAAAGCTTTAGGATTGAAAAACGTATTAGCCATTCATGGAAGAGCGGAACAACTGACAACCGACTATGAATTTATCGTCAGCAGGGCCGTCACAAGAATGAGTCCATTTTACGAGTGGGTCAAACATAAAATTAACAAAAACAATTACCATAAAATAAAAAATGGTCTATTGTGTTTAAAAGGGGGTGACTTAGAAGAAGAATTAGCAGAATTTGGAAGGAAAAACAAGGTTGTCGAACTTTATACCTACTTTGAAGAACCATTTTTTGAAACCAAAAAATTAGTTTACGTACCCATGTAATTTGTACCGCCTTGAAACCTACCATCTCTGTCGCCCTGTGTACTTACAATGGAGAAAAGTTTCTCAAAGCCCAACTAGAAAGCATTCTTCAACAAAGCCTTCCAGTTGATGAAATCATTATTTGCGATGATGGCTCTACGGACAAAACACTCGATATTGTTCATCAAGTTCAGGCAAGTACTGCAACACCCATTCAATTATATCAAAATTCAGAAAATCTTGGATCGTCTAGAAATTTTGAACAATGCGTCAAGCATTGTTCAGGTGACTATATTTTCCTTTCTGATCAGGATGACCTTTGGAAAAATCATAAAGTTGAACGGATCATGCAATTGTTCCATCAACACAAGGATTGGATGGCTGTTTTTTCTAATGCGCAAATCATCAATCAGCAAGGGGAATATCTGGGCAATACTGCTTTTGACGAAATTGAATTTACGGAGGCATTACAAGAAAATTGGAAGGCAGGACAAGCATTTCACATTTTATTAAGAGGTTATGTAGTTACTGGAGCAACCTTGGCTATTCGTAAAGAAATAGTCCCTCAAGTTTTCCCAACACCAAATCTGATCAAAGAATTAATACACGACGGGTGGATTGCCCTGTTTTTATCCATTCACCAACAAATTGGATTTACCAATGAGTGTTTAATTGATTACCGCACGCACGCGAGTCAACAAGTCGGTTTTGGCAAAAAAGGCAAGAAAATTACACTCTTTGATCGTTTTAAAAGAGATCGAACAGAAAAATTGAATCGGATTTTACCAAGTGTCAAAAATTCTGCAGCCTTATACGACTATTTTATTACCTTACCTACCCTTCCTAAACATATCATTGAATTATTAGAAAGCAGAAAAAATCATTTTGTCTTTCGCTATCAATTACCCGAAAATAGGTTGATGCGTATTTTGCCAATTCTTGGACATGTACAATCGGGCTCTTATGCAAAGCATGAAGTGGGTAAATGGTGGAGAACAGTTTTAGGCGATTTATTTGAATAAGATGAAACAAGTAGTGGTTGTTATTCCTGTTTACCAACAAACGCTTAATGCGCTAGAGCAAAAATCGCTTGCGCAGTGTCAAAAAATTTTAGGCCATTATCCAATCGTTTTTGTGGCACCTGAAGGATTAAACCCGTCCTATTTCCAACAAATCCCAACGCATCAAATTAGTTATTTTGATGCCTCCTATTTCCAAAATACCTCAACCTATAATCAATTATTGGTTTCAATAGACTTTTACAAGCGCTTTTCGGATTTTGAATTTATGCTCATCTATCAATTAGATGCATTTGTGTTTGCCGATAAGCTAAGTGAATGGTGTAATCAAGGATATGATTACATTGGTGCCCCTCAGCTAACGGAAGAACATTTTGGAAATCCGAATTTTCAAAATTCCCTTACCAAACCTTTGATGCTGAATGGCGGGTTTTCCTTGCGAAAGATTCGTTCCTTTCTAAAATTATTACGCATTTATCATTTGTTTTATACCAAATGGCCATCCAACGAAGATTCTTTGTTTTCATTTTATCATAAACGCGCATGGCCTCTTCGCTTTATTTTCAAATTACCCACTTGGCAAACAGCGCTGAAGTTTGGATTTGAGAATGACCCAGAAAAATGTTTTGAATTAAATCAGCAACAACTACCCTTTGGATGCCATGCATGGGAAAAATATAATCCGGCATTTTGGGATAGATATATCGGTTAAATATGCGTAATTTTGTAAAAAATTAGCATAATACTGTGAACAAGAAAGTTGTTTTAATGATTTTAGATGGTTGGGGAATTGCCACCAACCCAAAAGTTTCTGCCATTGATGCAGCAAACACTCCATTTATCGATTCGTTATATGGAAAATACTCCCATTCAAAATTAGAAGCCTCTGGTTTGGCTGTAGGTTTGCCAGAAGGACAAATGGGAAATTCGGAAGTTGGACACATGAATTTAGGGGCTGGCCGTGTGGTGTACCAAAACTTAGTCCGTATCAACAAAGCGGTTGCGGAAAATACCTTAGGTCAAGAGCCTGAATTAGCCAACGCATTTGATTATGCAAAAGCAAATAATAAATCAGTTCATTTTATTGGCTTAGTTTCAGATGGGGGTGTGCATGCCCATATTGAACATTTAAAATCATTATTAACAAGTGCGCAAGCTGCTGGTTTAGCCAATGTATTTGTTCATGCCTTTACGGATGGCCGTGATTGTGATCCAAAATCTGGATTAAAATTCATGACTGATTTGCAAAATCACTGCGTGAAAACGGGTTCAAAGATTGCTTCGGTGACGGGTCGTTATTATGCAATGGACCGTGATAATCGTTGGGAACGTGTTGCCTTGGCTTACAATGCGATGGTCAAAGCGGAGGGAACTCCGAGCCAGGATGTCATCAAATCCATTGAAGCCTCTTATGCAGAAAATGTAACAGATGAATTTATCAAGCCGATCATCATGACAAATGCTGACGGTTCTCCGGTCGCTAAAATCCAAGAAGGTGATGTGGTGATCTGTTTTAATTTCCGAACAGACCGAGGAAGAGAAATCACCCAGGCCTTAACACAGAAAGATTTTCATGAGCAAAACATGTACAAATTGAATTTGTATTATTTGACCATGACGGAATATGACAAAGAATTCAAAGGAGTTCGCGTGATTTTCAATGATTCCAATTTACCAATGACCATGGGTGAAGTGTTGGAAGGAGCTGGTAAAAAACAAATTCGTATTGCAGAAACAGAGAAATATCCGCACGTGACGTTTTTCTTTTCGGGCGGAAGAGAGCAGCCATTTGTTGGACAAACTAATTTATTACGCAACTCTCCCAAAGTTGCTACGTACGACTTACAGCCAGAGATGTCGGCTGGTGAACTTCGTGATGCATTGATTCCTGAATTAGAAAAAGAAGAGGTAGATTTTGTGTGTTTGAATTTTGCTAATCCAGACATGGTTGGTCATACGGGAGTTTTCTCGGCAGTCGTAAAAGCGGTAGAGACCGTAGATGCATGTGCCAAGGCAGTTGTAGAAACTGGCTTGCAGCATGGTTATAGTTTTATCATCATTGCTGACCACGGAAATGCCGATGTAATGATCAACGAAGATGGTACTCCAAATACTGCTCACTCAACCAATTTGGTACCGTGTATATTAGTTGACAAAGAGTTGAAACCAACCATGAAAAATGGTAAATTAGGTGATGTGTCACCAACCATCTTAAAAATGATGGGAGTTGCGCAACCGAAAGAAATGACGGGAGAACCTTTATTTTAATTAAATTACTCAATATATGGCAAAGGTTGTAATTTTTGGAAATGCGTTAACGGCTGAATTAGCCCTTTATTATTTACAACATGACAGCGAGCACGAAGTGGTCGCTTTTACGGTCAATCGTGAATATATCAAAGAAGAAACCTTTCAAGGATTACCTCTTGTGCCGTTTGAAGACGTTGAAAAAATTTATCCACCAGCAAACTATTCATTTTTTGCGCCATTAACAGAGCGACAAATGAACAGAGTTCGTGCACGAATTTATCAAGAAGCGAAAGACAAGGGATATTCTTTTATCTCCTATATTAGTTCGAAAGCAACAGTTCTCACCAATGATATTGGAGAGAACTGTTTTATCTTAGAAGACAATACGATTCAACCATTTGTAAAAATTGGAAACAATTGCGTGTTGTGGTCGGGCAACCACATTGGTCACCATGGAACCATTGGAGATCACGTATTTTTCACCTCCCATGTTGTTTTATCTGGAAGATGCGTTGTGGGAGATTACTGCTTCTTTGGCGTTAATGCAACCATACGCGATTTGTCTACCCTGGGAGAAGGAACCTTAGTTGCCATGGGTAGTAATCTTACCAAACAAAAAACTGAGCCATGGAGTATTTGGAAGGGTAACCCTGCTGAGATGGCGAAGATTAGTAGTAAGGATATTAAAATATAAGTAAGCTTACTTAAAAAAGTCCTCTCAGTTTCTCCTCCTCCTGAAAACCTGTAACTTTTTGGACTAGTTTGCCATTTTTGAAGACCAAGAATCCGGGGATTTCATCGATTCCATAGGCTTGAAGGATGGCTTGGTTGCCATCAGCTTCTACTTTTAGGACTTTTACTTTACCATCAAATTCTGTTGCCAGTTTATCAACGATGGGCATCATTTTGATACAAGGAGCACACCATTTGGCAAAGAAATCAACCACCACATGGGATTCTTTTTGGATGATGGCATCAAAGTCGGATTTTTTCCAAGCTTGATCATGTTGAACAGCAGGTACGCCTTCAAGAGGTTTCATTTTGGTGGTCCATTTTAAGTATCCCCCTTTCAATTCTGTTACTTGAAAGCCTTCTTTGCGCATGATTTCGGCAGCTTGTGCTGAACGCCCGCCTGATAAGCAATAGACTAAAACTGGTTTTGACTTATCAAGTGTTTTCATTTTTTCTATAAAATCAGCTGATCGGAAGTCGATATTTTGCGCTTTTGGGAGGTGTCCCCCTCCAAATTCGCCGGAGGTGCGCACATCGATAAGATGTGCAGTTGGATTTTGTTGAATAGCCTTTTCAAAAGCATCCGGTTCTACCGATTGAGAAAGGGCTGCAAAGGATACAAAAAGCGTTAAAGTCAAAATTGAGACAAAAATTTTCATATAATAGGCTTATTAACAGATATTTAATGAGTTAAGTGATAAAATTATAAGGAATTTAATCAAAAATTCCGTTATTTTGCACTGCAATTTATGCAATAAGTTTGTAAAATAATTTCTAACAATAATTTTTAAAAGATGAGTGCAATACAGTACGTTCATGCCAGACAAATTTTAGATTCGCGTGGCAACCCAACAGTTGAAGTAGATATTAAAACAGAGGACGGAGCTTTTGGTAGAGCTGCGGTACCATCAGGTGCATCTACAGGTGTTCACGAGGCAGTAGAACTACGTGATGATGATAAGTCGGTTTACGTTGGAAAAGGTGTTTTAAAGGCCGTAGAAAATGTTAATACAAAAATTGCTGAAGAATTATGGGGTTTAGAAGTTTCTGAACAAAACATGATCGACCGTTTGATGATTGAAATTGACGGAACAGCTAATAAAGGAAATTTGGGTGCTAACGCGATTTTGGGCGTATCCATGGCAGTTGCGAAAGCGGCAGCACAAGAAGCAGGATTATCATTATACCGTTATATTGGTGGTGTTAATGCAAATACATTGCCAGTACCGATGATGAACATCTTGAACGGTGGATCACATGCAGATAACTCAATTGACTTCCAAGAGTTCATGGTAATGCCTGCAAAAGCAGAGAGCTTCTCGCATGCATTGCGTATGGGAACGGAAGTTTTCCATGCCTTGAAAGGAGTATTGAAAAGCAAAGGATATTCGACAAACGTTGGTGATGAAGGTGGATTTGCACCAAACATCAAGTCGAATGAAGAAGCAATCGAAATCGTTTTACAATCGATTGAGAAAGCAGGTTATAAGCCAGGTGAGGAAATCTTCATCGCGATGGATGCCGCTTCTTCTGAGTTTTATGATGAGAAAACTGGATTGTATACCTTCAAGAAATCGGATGGTAAGCAATTGAATTCAATGGAAATGGCTGCTTATTGGCAGACATGGGTGAATAAATACCCAATCATCTCTATTGAAGACGGTATGGCTGAAGACGATTGGGCAGGTTGGGCTGAGCAAACAAAATTGATCGGTTCTAAGTGTCAATTAGTAGGTGACGATTTATTCGTAACAAACGTGAAGCGTTTACAAGAAGGTATCGAAAAAGGTGTAGCGAATGCGGTATTGGTGAAAGTAAACCAAATTGGTTCCTTAACTGAAACAATTGATACGGTAAACTTAGCGAAGCGTAATTCATACAAAAACATTATGTCTCACCGTTCGGGCGAGACGGAAGATGCAACTATTGCTGACTTAGCAGTTGCCTTGAACACAGGTCAAATTAAGACTGGTTCAGCTTCTCGTTCAGACCGTATGGCGAAATACAACCAATTATTAAGAATTGAGGAAGAGTTAGGTGCTAACGCTTACTTCCCAGGTTTAAATTTCTAATTGAAAATAAATGGAGTTCTTCAAACGATGGTTTATGGGTCCGTATCGCTTTTATGTGATCACTACCACCGTGATGTTGGCTTGGATGTTTTTACTGGATTCCAATGATTTAGGAGTACAGATTCGTTTGAGTAGGGAACTTTACCATTTGAGGTCTGAAAAGGCTTATTATCAGGAGCAACTCAAAGAGTTAGCGAAAGAAAAACGAATGATGATGGGCAACTCAGCACTTTTAGAAAAATACGCTCGAGAAAAATATTTGATGAAACGTCCGAAAGAAGATATTTATATCATTGTGGACGATCAGAATAATGGGATCGAATAAAAAATAAGCCGCCTCCTGCGGCTTATTTTTTTATTTTAAGTTTTTTATCTATCTTTGCACCCTCTACGGGAATAGTATAATGGTAGTATGCAGGTCTCCAAAACCTTTGGTCAGGGTTCGAATCCTTGTTCCCGTGCAAAATAGTTAAACATTTAAAAACCCTTTTAGGGCCAGCTATGAGCAAATTTACCTCCTTATTTAAGGAATCATGGGTGGAGGTTACTGAAAATGTAACCTGGCCGAAATTTTCTGAATTGCAGTCCAGTTCAGTTTTGGTATTAGTTGCATCATTAATCTTTGCTGTGTTGGTAGGATTAGTTGATTTGGCATTCAAATCTGGATTAGATTTGTTCTACAGTTCTTTCTAAATGGCTTAAAGCCTACAAACCAAGAATTCGATGGCAGAAACTAAATGGTATGTTCTTCGCGCAGTAGCGGGACAAGAGAAGAAGATTAAAAATTATATGGAAAATGAATTAGCGCGCCAAGGTGTTGCAGATTCGGTTCCTCAAATTTTAATCCCTACCGAAAAAATTTATGAAATCCGTAAAGGGAAAAAAGTAATTCGTGAGAAGAACTTGTTTCCAGGATATATCATGATTGAAGCTGATTTAGCTGGTGAGGTGAGTCATATTTTGACCTCAACACCGGGTGTTATTGGTTTTTTACAATCAACAAACGAAGAAATTGAGGAATCAAAAGTTGAGGGTGGTAAAGTAAAGAAGGTAAAGGTCATGGTGAAAAAACCAATGCCTTTGGCTCAATCGGAAGTTAACAGAATGTTAGGCAAAGTAGATGAAGCGGCAGCTGTTGAAGATTTCGAAAACGTTACGTTCTTGAAAGGAGAAACTGTTCGCGTAATCGATGGTCCATTTGCAAGCTTTGAAGGTACTGTAGAAGAAATTCATGAAAATAGCCGTAAACTACATGTAATGGTTAAAATCTTTGGTCGTAACACACCATTGGAGTTGAACTACGCGCAGGTAGAGAAGATGGGGTAATTGAGTGAGCAGAGTGATTTAGTAGTGAGCTAGTGATATCAAAAAAGTCCGTAGGAAACTGCGGACTTTTTTGTTTATGTGATTGTGTGACTAAAGTGACTTGTGTGATTATGTAGTTCATACATTAATTACATTAATCACACTAATCACAATGCACATTACACTAATTTAGTAAAACACATACTCTGTCTTCGTCACATACTTCTCCCCAGGTCGCAACACAGTACTTGGGAAATTGGGTTGATTAGGGGAATCTGGATAGTGCTGTGTTTCTAAACAGAAACCTGAACGTTGTTGGAAAAATTGTCCGGGTAAGCCTTCTACTGTACCATTCAGGAAATTACCTGTGTAAAACTGTGTTGCGGGTTGATCAGTAAACATTTTCATTTTTCTTCCTGTGATAGGCTCAAACACTTCAACTACTTGTTCAAACTTACCCGCAGGTTTATCAAACACCCAGCAGTGATCATAGCCATTACCAATTTGAATTTGCTCCTCATTGGCTGCAATGCGCTCACCGATAACATGTGGCGTCGTAAAATCAAAAGCAGAACCTTTTACAGATCGAATTTCTCCAGTAGGAATCAAACCTTTGTCTACCGGGATAAACTTAGATGCTGCTAGTTGAATTTGATGAGCAGTAATTTTGTTTTGTGGATTTCCTGTCAAATTAAAATAGGTGTGATTGGTTAAATTCAAAACCGTAGCTTTGTCGGTAGTTGCTTCGTATTCAATGGAAATTGCATTGGTATTTTTTAAAGTATACGTCACTTTCACAGATAAATTACCTGGGTAGCCTTCTTCCATATCTTTTGACAAATAGGTTAATTCCAATTTGGGCTCATCGCCCGCAATAGGTTTGGCCGACCACAAGACTTTATCAAACCCTTTCTTGCCTCCATGCAAAGCATTTTCTCCGTTATTGATAAACAAGGAATATTGTTTCCCGTCCAATGTAAATTTCCCCTTTGCGATTCGGTTTCCATATCTACCCACCAAAGCTCCAAAAAATGGATTCCCCTTTACATACGCATCTAATGATTCCAATTTAAGGACTACATTTTCAAACTTGCCATTTTTTTCTGGCGCAGTCAAATAGGTTAATAAACCTCCATAATTGGTAATTCGGGCTTCCATCCCCTGTTTATTTTTTAAGGTATAAAGTTCTGCGGTTTGACCATCAGGCAAAGTGCCAAATGTTGATTTTTGAATGGTGCTCATTTGAGAAAATAGGTTAAATGTTAAAAGGGATAAAAAGAGGAGGAGGGGTTTCATGAGTTATGAGTTATGGGTTATGTGTTATGAGTTATGAGTTATGAGTTATGGGTTATGTGTTATGAGGTATGAGGTATGGTTTTTTATTGTGAATTTAAGCTAATAATTTGAAATTAAATATTTAATACAAAATAACCCATAACTCATAACCCATAACCCATAACTCAATACACCACCTTCCCCACATACAAGACCTCTCCTTGGGAGACTACCCTATATAACAACACCCCTGCACTTGATATGGGAACCAAAAGTTGCTGCATATTGTTTTGTATTTTATGGGTGGATAACACCTGCCCTTGGGAATTCACCCATTGTCCTTCTTTTCCTATATAATTTTCTGGTACAAGAATCGTAATCGTGTTACCAACCACCGGATTGGGATACATTTTGATTGTTTCACTTGGTTCTTGGGTGGCTAGAATCACTAGCGGTGTAACGGTTTGTTTGACCTCATTACTTTTACAACCAAAGGAAGAAGTTCCAAAGACTTTTACATCCCCGGCAGTTGCAGTTGGTTTTATTTTAATCGAATTTGTTTGTGAACTTCCCTCCCAGCCTGCCGGTAAGGTCCAAGTGTAGGTTTTAATGGAGTCGGAAAGTTTTACGGAAAAATCCTGAAACGTATTTGGAAGCACCTGCAAAGGAGTTGTTATCAGATTTTCAACCACTGGATTTGTATGCACATTCATGGAAAGCGTTAGTTTTTCGCTTTCAAATCCATTTACCACCTGAGATACTTGAACCGTGTTTTTACCGATAACGCTATTATTTAGGGAGATTTTATTGGATTTAACGACAAGCCCTTTTGCGTCATACCAAGTAAAACTTGCTAAGGAATCTCCTTTGGCGGTAAGGTCCACTAATTGATCTTTACAATAATCGGTCAAGGGATTTGCAAGCAGACTTGGTTTACCCGAAGGTCCACAGCCGAAATTCGGCTGTGTGATAAAGCAATTCGCACAGGTTCCGTCTTTGGACTTTAACACAGTAAATTGATCCATCACTTTTCCTTCATCATCAATAAATTTACCCACCAATTTATTACCATCTACCTCCCCAAAAAATGAACCGATTTTATCTTTTTTATCAAAAAACATTACGGGATGTTTCCCAAAACCTGCTGGTCTACCTGTGGCGCCCGAAGCTCCGTTTGTGACATAAATGACGCCCGATTTGGTTTTTTGCGATTGATCAAATAAATAAGGACAAGAATTTTCGGAGCCATCAAACAGTCCCGAAGACAACTGTGGCTGATGTATTGCGGCATCAAAAGTGGAGGAGAGTCCGTAATGTCCGACTGTCGGCTTGGATCGCTCCATGGTGTGGGAGTGTCCGGTTAGGACCAGATCCACTTTGTATTGGTCGAAGACCGGCGCAAGTGTTTCACGAAGTTTAATTAAATCTGAAACTGCATCTGAATCGTAGGAGCCTTTTGTGTAAATAGGGAAATGCATGTAAACGATGGTCCAATCTTGTTTACTCTGAATTAAATCCGCTTTTAGCCAATTAAGCTGTTGGTTGTCGACTTCAAACAATCGTTTTCCGTCTACTCCATAGGCATATGAATCTAATACCACAAAGTGTACATTTCCGTAATCGTAAGAATAATAGGCCTCAGAATTCGATGCAAGTCCACCGAGCTCCGCTTTTGAAGGAAGGGCAAAACTATTGAAATAGGCCATGGCCGGATTATCAACAAGCCGATTAAAACCATCGTAATCGTGATTTCCTGTAGATGGAAACAAGCCGGATTGTTGAAGAATAGATCCATTTTGATAAACATCAAAAAAATTGGATTGGTAGCTGTCTTCTCCTCCACCCATATAGACATTATCTCCAACTGTCAAGAACAAATTGGTATATTTCCCTTTTCGAAATTTTTTAAATCCCTCATAAACGGCAGCTTGTTGGGGACCGGGGTATAAATCTCCTACTGACCAAAAGGTAAATTTTGTTTTAGAACCCACTGTAGGGGCTGTTCTAAAATAGTTCGATGTATCAGACGCTGCTGGTAAATCTCCTAGTTGAACTTTATAAAAATACTTGGTATTCGGGAGGAGGTTTTCTAGCAATATTTCATGATCAAGCGCGGAGGCGCTTGACTTTTTTTGTTC
>JBEGQV010000136.1:0-6980 GCA_041180785.1 Bacteroidota bacterium
TTAGACCAAGCCGTTGAATTAATATTCAAACAACATGACTTAGGAGAACCTGTAAATAATTATTACCACGATTTTCCACCTGAAGCTTATTTGAAAAAGTATGAAGTTCCAGATGTTCAGCCAGGTGAGCCTTTTATAACTAAAGCTCTTTCTGATAAGCAAAAAACAGGTTTTGTGCCTGAATTTGCAGGTCCTGAAAGAGGTAGTGCACTTGATTCTTGGCATTATCATAAAATTTATTCACAGCCAACTTCAGTTGAATGGAGGTTATTTATGTTTTTACATACCTTAACTCCTTACAAAGAAGATAATGTCAAAATAAAATCAACCTATTATTCTTTAAAATTAACCTATGAAGGGGCTTGGCGAAACTATAAAGAGTATATCTATGATGTGACCTTGTCCGATAAAATGCTTGAATTACTTAATTTGAGATATAGTCGAAAAGAAGCCCCTGATGAAAATTTTGCTCGAGAAGTACAAGAGTTGTTTACAGTTGGAAAGCGACCCTTTTCCAAATTTACCGAATCAGATGTGAAGGAAGCAGCCCGGCTTTTAGTCGGTTGGGATTATGAAGAATGGCCATCCTTAATAGGTGAGGGATATGTGCCTAAATCTAAGTTTAATGCTGATAATCATGATACGGGTGATAAACAATTTTCTAAATTTTATGGCAATAAAATAATCAAAGGTCGGTCAGGTCAAGAGGGTAAATTAGAACTTAAAGAGTTCATTGACATGATTTTTGAAACTGACGAGGCAGCTATTTACCTTTCTCGAAGACTAGTTCAGTTTTTTGTGTATCCCATTCTAACGACGTTTACAGAGGAAAATATCATTAAACCGTTAGCGCAAATTCTGAAGAAAAATAATTTCAATTTGGCAGAAACCTTAAAAGTATTACTGAAAAGTGAATATTTTTTTGCAGAAGAGTTTTACTTTTCCATGATTAAATCACCCATGGAATATTCCATGGGATTGTATAAGGAACTTGATATCATTAATGGAAATGTGGTATATGATTCATATAATTCTTTGTTTCCAGAAGATGCTAGAAACTTAGATTCAAAATTTTTAGATAAAATTTATTTAAGCTTCAAGATTTTTTCACAAGTGCGTTATCATGCCATTGGTCGACAAGGGTATTCCTTTGGCAATCCGCCAAGTGTTTCGGGTTGGCAAGCTTATTATCAAGAACCTGTGTATGATTTAATCTGGGTGAATTCAGATTCCATTAAAAGAAGAAAGGATTTAGCAGAATCTATTGGAAGAAATGGATTAGATTTCTTTGATCGTCCAAAACTTCGGTTTGACATCAATACCTTGTTGAAAAAAATCAAAGAGCCGGCAAATATTAATTCGTTTATTAGAGAATTATCCATGTTGTTTTTGGGTCATACCATCAGCGATACCGCCTTTAATCGAATTAAGAAATCGATTCTAAGTGATGGATTTCAAGATTATTATTGGTCTGATGCCGTTAATTCTTTTTTAAATAATCCAAACAAGGATAATTACAACACCCTTTACATTCGAATAAGTCAAATACTTCTTCAAGTATTTGATTTAAATGAAATTCACGTTTTTTAGATGAAAAGAAGAGACTTTTTACATAATTTTTCCCACGTTGTAGCAGCAGGTTCAATACTTCCTCATTTGAACTTTTTAGACCTATCGAAGAATTATTCCTTGTTGAATGATACAGTTGCGCCAGGGAAAATATTAATTGCTTTGCGATTTGATGGTGGAAATGATGGGTTAAATATGATTACCCCCATGGACCAATATGCGAATTTAAACAAGGTCCGACCTCATGTCATCATTCCTGAAAAAAAATTAATCAATCTAGGGAAAAACGATTTGGCATTTCATCCAGAATTTAAGGACATGAAGATCCTATTTGATGAAAAAAGGATGAAAATTATTCAAAATGTAGGCTATGCAAATCCAGATCTATCCCATTTTAGATCTTCAGATATTTGGCAATCGGCATCAGATTATGGTGAATTTATATCTTCTGGTTGGTTGGGTAGATTAGTGGAACATGAACATCCCAATTTCCCTGGAGCTTACCCAAATAGTCAATATCCTGATCCATTAGCCATCGAATTAGGTTATTCGAACTCACTCTTATTAACAGGCAATAAAACATTTCCAGGCTTTATTTCTGGGAGTCCTGAAAATATCAAAGAAATTTTAAATGAATTTGATTCAACTTATCCGAATTCCTATGCGGGGGATAAACTTAAATATGTTCAAACCATTGCCAAGCAATCAAATTTATATAGCTCCGTTTTACGAGATGCCTATTTAAAAGGAAATCATTCCTTTCAGTTTCCCAATAATGATTTAGGACAACAATTCTATACCTTAAGTCGCCTTATTCGTGGAGGATTAAATACAAGGATTTATCATGCCATTACCAATGGATTTGATACGCATGATTTCCAGGTAACACCAGACGATCATACGCAAGGGGCACATGCCAAACTGTTGAGAAATATTAATGACTGTATCATTGCATTAATAAAATCGTTAGACGAAACAGGTGATTCTGATCGAATTATGTTGGTAACTTTTTCTGAATTTGGAAGAAGAATCGTTTCGCGTTCAACTTATGGAACAGATCATGGAACCGCCTTTCCGATGATGATTTTTGGAAATAATTTAAATGCTAATGTATTAGGGAAAAATCCGAAAATTGACCCTGCAATTACTTGGGAAGATAATTTACCTGCGGAATTTGATTTTAGACAAATTTATGCCTCCATTATTGAGCAATGGATGAATGGAGATAATTTAACGCTGAAGGATGTATTGACGAAAGATTATCTGCAGGTGGGACTGACAAAAGAATATGCAGACGATGACCAAGATGGCGTTTTGGATAAATATGATAAATGCTTAAACACACCTTTAGGTGCCATGGTGGACACGAATGGTTGTGAAGTATTTACCTTGGCGTCAGATGCCTTTTTAGTCACCTCTAGTTCAACTTCCTGTATTGGTCAAAAAAATGGCTCCATTTTAATAAATGCCACTAACAAAAATTATACCTATAGTTTTTCATTTGGTAGTACGAGCACTGGCGTTTTAAATAAGGGAAATAATTTTACTCAAAAAATTGAAAATCTTGCAGTGGGTACGTATGCAATTGTTATTCGAGTGGATGGGATTGCCAATTTTGAGCGGTCATATACGATCAAAATTGGAGAACCTGCACCCTTAAATGCAAGCACTTCTATTGATCCAGTTAATTCAAATTTGAATGTAAAACTCAATGGATCTGATTCTTATTTGATCAACCTAAATGGGAAGACCATCAAGAGCACAGATTCGAATGTGGTTTTACCTTTAAATAAAGGGTTAAATACGCTACGTGTAACGACAGATAAAGATTGTCAAGGTGCTTACAATGAAGACATCTTTCTTTCAGAAGAAACAAATATCTTCCCAAATCCAACAATTGGACCTGTTTCTGTATTTATCAAGGGGATGGATACTGAGGCAACCCTTAAAATTTCCTCGATAGCAGGGGAGACCCTAATGGAAAGTGTCCATCAAATACCTTTCAATCGATTGATTGACTTAGATCTACGCTTTTTACCAACGGGAACTTATGTAATTTCAATCAGTGGAAACACGGTACGTTCAACCCAAAAACTCATTAAGTTTTAACGATGAAACATTATCTTTTTGGCATTTTTATGCTCTTCATGTTAATAAGTTGTTCAAAGGGTGATTCAGTTACCCCTGCACCAACACCAACTCCAGCACCCGTTTTGGAAATAGGAACATTTTCCTTGGAATTACCTGAGAATAATAAGGATTGCGAGTCAGGAACGGTTAATTTGGATAAATCGGATGTGGAATTTAAATGGAAAGTTGCAAGTAATGCGAGTAAATATGAATTAAAAATAACAGATTTGCTGACAGGTTCAATTACTACATTTTCTGATCTTGTTGCGACATCAAAAATTATTAGTTTAACCCGAGGGAAATCCTATTCGTGGGGCATCACAGCTTCAAATGCTTCTGGGAAGTCTCTTTCTAGCACAAATTGGAAGTTTTATTTAGCAGGTGATGGTAAAACAAATCGAGCTCCAAATCCTGCCAAGGCAATATATCCCATTCCTGGCTCCACCATCACCCTGAATAGCTCAGGAACAATTAAATTTGAATGGTTGTCTGAAGATCCTGATAAAGATGTCTTAAATTATACCATTCGAATAGATACGCTGAATAACCAAAAATACAGTGGAACTTCCCTAGACACCAAAAATGCATTTCAAGAAATAAAATTAATACCTGGAAAAATCTACTATTGGTCGATTCTTTCAAAAGATGAATCCACGTCTACTAAATCTGACTTGTTTACCTTTCTGCTAAAATAATTACCTGCCTCTTTCTAAGATGGTCGCCTCTTTCTTAATTTTCGAAAGATAAGTTGTATCAATGCCCAAAAAAGTAGCTAATTGTTTCTGAGATAATCTACGAAATAAAATTGGATTAAATTCTTCTAAGTAGAGGTATCTTTCAAGGGCATCTTTTGTGCGTAAAAACACACATATTTTTTGTAAGTCGCAAATGTATTCCATTATTTCTTTTACCACCAATTGCCCAATGTGATTATTAAGTTCCATGAGCTTAACCAAGGTCGACTTTTTCATGGTATATAACACACAATCCTCCAAGGCCTGAACCGCCTCTGTGTTTTCCTCTCCACGCAAGAAACTTTTGGGAATTAGGATAAAATCTCCTTCCATAGAAAACCAATTGACGTGTTCTTTTTCCCCATCTTGCGTGAATTTTCTTAACAAACCTTGTTCTACATAGGCTAATTCTTCCTCGACTTTTCCAAATTCAAATAAATAAGCTCCTTTTTTCAATTTTTTCCTAAAGGCAAACTTTAAGATTAAATCAATTATAATGGTAAAGGATTCACCTTTCAGTCCCATCGACTTGGAAAGTCGCTCTGATAATTTCATGTGGTTTGTTTTAAGGCATCAATTTATGCATTCAGCGCATTAATTTTTGTCAAAAAAATGTAACACTAACATTTTATTGACAAATTTATCAGCCTTTTAATCGACAATTTGTTGAGACTTTTATAGTTTTCAGCATGGAAAAAAATATCTCCTTTTTTGATAAAATCGCGTATTCGTCCTATCATAAGTCGAAAAAAATCAAGTTAAACGTAACACCCATTCAGTTTTTTGCCAAGTATATTTTTTTGCAGCAAAAAAGTAAAGGAGAATTTTTGATCAAGGAAGGGGAGCTGTGCGATAAAATGTATTATTTTGAATCGGGGCTCGTGAAGGTGTTTTCCACTAAGAATGGACATGAAATCGTAACTTGGTTTTCCCATGAGGGTCAATTTTTAACCTTGGCCAATAGTTTTGTACACGATATTCCATCTCACGAATCCATCGAGGTTTTAGAAGATATTTCCTATTATGCCATTCCTAAAAAGTTATATTTTCAATTGATGGGATTTAGTACGCAAATTACGCTTTTCACCATGTTTGAAATGTTAGATGCTGTTTGCGAATACCAAACGCAAACAATAATCCTTCGAACCCTAAAAAGTCAAGATAAATACCAGCATTTTGTGGATCATTATCCTGCTTTATTGCAACGAATCAATCAAAAAGACCTTGCGTCCTTTATCGGTTTGGAAGAGACTTATTTGTCGAAGATCTTGAACGAACAAAAAAAGCTAGTATCTACCAACAAAAAAGGCTGATTTTATAAAAATCAGCCTTTAATCTGTGTTCTAAATTATATCATCAATCTTTCTCCCGAAAAACCCGTATGGCTTTAAATGGTTAGGATCTACACAAATTTACAACGCTCAACATCAAACAAAATTGTGATTTTGCAACTTTTTCGAAAAAGGTTTTTTTGTTGACCTGTGATTTTAATCACAGAAATGAGTTACAATTCAATTAACTTTGTCAAATCTTTAAAAAAAAGTTAATAAGTGAACAATAAAAGTAGAATTGTCTTTCTTGTTTGTAGTTTATTTTTTTCTTTAAATGGTCAGGCTCAATTTTCATCTAAATCAAGATCAGAGGATTTTGCTTTACTTCAAAAGTATAACGATACACTTCAAGCAAAAATACCTACGTTGACCTATGGTGGAGAAATTCGAGAATACTTACAGGATTACACGAATCTGAATTTTGGACAAACACCAAGTTCCTTTACAGATCCCAATCCAATCCAGTTGTGGCATCGCATTTTATTAAATTCTTCCCTCAAATTAACGAATCAATTTCGGGTATTTGGACAATTAAATTCCACTTTTCGATTTTTTAATCCTAATCCAATTGTTTCGCAGGTAGATCAAAATGAACTTGCCATTCACCAATTGTTTTTGGAGTCGAAAATTTCCAAAAATTCCATGTTGCGCGTAGGGAAAATGGAAAATTTTTATGGAAATGATCGCTTGATGGCAAATCGAGAGGGTCCCAATAACCGAAATACCTATGTGGGTGGATTGTTTAGAACCTTTTTTCCGAAAGCTAGTATCGATGTTTTTTACCTGCATCCGATGATTCAAAAACCAGAGTTTTTAAATGATGAGGTTTCAGAAGAAAGTATATCAGGATTGTATTTGCAAAACTGGAAAATTGGAAAGACACAATCTTTGGATATTTATGGGATGTATTTGCAATCCAATTTAAGGGAATATATGTACCAAAAAGGACTGGAAAAGCGATTAACCACGGGTGTTCGATTGGTTAAGCCCTCTGGACATTGGCAATATATTTTTGAAAATGCGGTGCAAACCGGTACGTTTAATGACCTCACCATTCGGTCTTTTATGTCGATTTGGGAATTGGTTTATACTTCCAATAATAAATGGTTTTTTGCCTTTAGTGGAACCTATGTTCCAGGAGATAAAGATCCTAATGACCACTATTTAGGGACGTTTAATACCCTTTTTGCCAAACCACCGTTTGGACAAACGGTGG
>JBEGQV010000137.1:0-4664 GCA_041180785.1 Bacteroidota bacterium
GCATCTGCAACAGATGCAAAATATCCTTCAGCCTTAGCAGTAAAAGGATTTGTAGAGGGTAAAGCAACTGATCTTTCCAATTCAATTTCCACATTGAGTTCTTCAGTTACAAACTTGTCCAACACAACGAACACAAATTTGGCCACCAAAGAAAATGCAATAACTGTAGGAACGGTCGGACAATATTATCGTGGGGATAAGACTTGGGCGACATTAACCAAAGATGTAGTAGGCCTAGACAAGGTGAATAACACCTCGGATGCGGAGAAACCAATCAGTACTGCTGCGCAATTAGCATTGAACGATAAGGAAAATACATCAAACAAATCGGTTGATATAACTGTCGATGGAGCCTCAGATGTAAAATATGTTTCAGCAAAAGCTGTTAAGTCTTATGTTGATTTACAAATAGGTAGTTTGAATACTTCAGTTGGTACAGTGAAGGAAAATGCGATTATGTTAGGTACTACTTCGCAATATTTCCGTGGAGATAAAACATGGGCAAGTATGGATAAATCAGCTGTTGGTTTGTCAAATGTTGATAATACTTCTGATGCAAATAAGCCTATCAGTACAGCAACCCAAACAGCATTGGATGCAAAAGAGAGTTCCACAAATAAGTCAATTAGCATAACAACTGATGGAGCTTCTGACGTAAAATATACTTCAGCCAAAGCAGTAAAAACATATGTGGATTCACAAATATCTACTTTAAATACTTCTATTGGTACAGCTAAAGAAAATGCTATTTCGGCGGGAACAGCAGGTCAATATTTTACAGGAACTAAAACATGGGCCACATTAGATAAGGCGGCTGTTGGTTTAGGAAATGTAGATAATACCTCTGATGCTAATAAGCCAATCAGTACAGCAACACAAACAGCATTGAATGCTAAAGAAGGTACCATAACTGCAGGAACTGCGGGTCAGTATTTTACAGGAACTAAAACTTGGGCTACGCTTGATAAAGCTGCGGTTGGATTAGGAAACGTAGAAAACACATCTGATGCCAATAAGCCAATTAGTACGGCTACTCAAACAGCATTAGATGCAAAAGCAGCATTAGCTTCTCCTGCATTAACAGGTACTCCAACTGCACCAACGGCAGCTTCAGGTACAAACACCACACAAATTGCTACGACAGCGTTCGTGCAGGCTGCAGTTACGGCGAGTGCAACCTCAGATGCGTCTACGTCTGCAAAGGGAATTGTAAAATTAGCAGGAGATTTATCAGGTACGGCAGATTTACCTACCATCGGCGATGGAAAAGTTACAACTGAAAAAATTGCAGATCAGGCGATAACTGTTGCTAAATTAGAGTTTGGTTTAGGAAATGCAGGATCAATTTTAATGTCAAATGGTACCACAGCTATATGGATAACAGAGGTGTATCAATTTTTGTCAACAAAAGGTGATAATTCATCTAAAACTTTTAATCTGCCATTTAAATATGCAGGTGGAATGATAAAAGTTTGGACCTCTACCTCTAGTAATTCAAAATCTACGGTAACAATTCCTAATATTAAAGGTTCAGATTTTACAGTGGCGCAAGATGGAAACAGTATAACATTTTCAAATGCACCTGGAAATAACACCTACATACTTGTCAATTACTACAAATAATATGAAAAAGCTCTTTTTCTTACCCATGTCTTTTGTGCTTGTGGCCTTTGCCATGAGAGCACAGCGCGTGATGAACTCGACGTTCAGTTCCTTAGGTTATTCTTCCCAGGTAAAGAGTAATTACTATGCTCATGTTCTTACCCAATCAAGTGTGCAGGGTACATTTGTAGCTAGTAATGGGACGGTTGTCCGACAGGGTTTTAAACAGGGATTGCTGGGTGGTAAATATGCGATTCAAAAAAATCAAACAATGCCCGTAACCAGTACGCCAAATTTGGCAGACCCCATTCAATTGACCGTCTACCCAAACCCGTTTGCTGATAATGTGACCTTACGTTTTGAAAATTTGAGTACAACACCCACCAGTATCGCCCTTTATGATTTAGCTGGAAATATGATCCTTCAAAAGGAATATCCGGCGAATACGCAAGAATTAACCTTGTCGAATTTGGGACACCTTCGTATTGAAAAATACTTTATTCGGGTGAACCAAAACAACCAAACGAGTACCGTTTCCTTATTGAAAAATTAACAAATCTGATATATTTTTAGAACTAGGAGTCACAAAACCCGAGGATTTTTAATCCTCGGGTTTGTTTTTTATACTATTTTATCAAAATGATTCTTTAATTGTATTATTTTATCAAAAGCTTTCATAAATTTATGTAAAATCCTAATTATGAAAAAAATACTATTAGTTTTCTTTCTTTTCCTATCTTTTATGTCTTCCGCTCAACAAGCTCCTTCTCTTGAATTTTTCTGCGAATTAACCGTTAAATTAGATCCTGCTTTAGTAGTTGGTGAAACTCCACATGGCACGCGCCGAATCATTCCCATCATCGGAGGAACGGTTCAAGGGCCAACTTTAAAGGGTGAAATAATTCGTGGAGGTGCCGACTGGCAAATTGTCCGTAAAGATGGTGTGGCAGAATTAGAAGCACATTATCAATTCAAGACCGATGACGGAGTGCTCATTTACATAAAAAATATTGGCATGCGCGTGGCAACACCTGAAGTAGCCGCTCGAATTGCCAAAGGTGAAAAAGTCGATCCTTCACAATACTATTTTAGAGCCATCCCCAAATTTGAAGCACCCGCAGGTAAATATGAAAAAATAAACAATGCAATTTATGTTTGCACAGGAGAACGTTTACCAGATGCCGTTTTAATAAAAGTTTACAAAGTTTTATAATTATCCATAAACCCATACAATGAAAAAATTACCATTCAGAGCCGACCACGTGGGGAGCTTACTGCGTACAGATGAAGTAAAAATAAATCGTTTGCGTTGGAAAAAAGGCGAAATTACCGCTGCTGAACTTCGCGAAATTGAAAATATTGGCATCGCCGAAACAGTAAAAAAATTAGAATCTATCGGAATGAAATCCATTACAGATGGTGAGTTTCGTCGGGATTATTTCCACCTTGATTTTCTTAAGGAATTAGCTGGAGTAACCGTTACAGGTGGTATCGAGGCCAACCCTAATGCAAAAGCGGCTGAGGATGGTTTTACACCCCCCAAATTATCGGTTACAGGAAAATTAGCTCATGTCAAGGATATTCAAGTAGATGATTTCAATTTCTTGAAATCAGTTACTACACAAACTCCAAAAGTGAGTATTCCTTCTCCAACCATGGTGCATTTCCGTGGGGGTAGAGCTTCTATTGATATTAATTCGTATCCGGATATGGATGAATTTTTCCATGATTTATCTCAAGCATATCGCCAAGAAATCGATCATTTATACAAAAATGGCTTACGTTATTTGCAATTAGATGATACCAATTTGGCCTATTTGTGCGATCCAAAAATGCGCGCTGCTGCCAAAGAACGTGGAGAAGACCCAGATGAATTGCCTCGTACCTATGCGGCATTGATTAATTCGGTTATCGACGATCGTCCTGATGATTTAACGGTTGGAATTCACCTGTGTCGTGGTAATTACCGATCTACTTGGTTTGCAGAGGGTGGCTATGAGCCAGTGGCTGAAATTCTATTTAACCAAATCAATGTAGATGGCTATTTTTTAGAGTACGACGATGAGCGTTCGGGCGATTTCGCACCACTTCGCTTTGTGCCAAAAGAGAAAAAAGTTGTTTTAGGCATCGTTTCTTCCAAGGTGAAAGAATTAGAGAAAATGGATGATTTGTGCAAGCGAATCGATGAAGCTGCACAATACATGCCTTTAGAAAATATGTGTCTGAGTCCGCAATGTGGCTTTTCTTCAACCCACCATGGGAATGATATGACACATGATGACCAGTGGAGAAAATTAGAATTAGTAGTCAATACAGCCATTAAAGTTTGGGGCGAATCGTAATATGATAACATCCAACAGCCATACGATACTTGTTGAACAGCAAGAAAATTTGCTGATTATTACTTTGAATCGTCCTGAAAAGCGAAATGCCTGTAATGATGAGCTGATTTTAGCTCTTGAAAATGTATTTGACCAGGTAAATTCCGATATCAAATGTGTGATTATTCAAGGAAATGGTAAGCACTTTTCAGCTGGATTAGACCTGTCGGAATTAAAAGAACGAGACATTGTTCAGGGATTGCAGCATTCGCAAATGTGGCATCGTGTGATGAATAAAATTCAATTTGCAGCATGTCCAGTAGTGGCAGTTCTGCATGGTGCTGTCGTAGGGGGTGGATTAGAAATAGCCTCTTCCTGTCATATTCGTGTGGCCGATACTTCTACATTTTATGCTTTGCCAGAAGGACAACGAGGAATTTTCGTAGGGGGAGGAGCCTCAGTTCGATTACCCAAATTGATTGGCATCGCAAGAATGACCGATATGATGTTGACAGGCCGTGTGTTTAATGCCGAAGAGGGTGAACGAATTGGTATGGCGCAGTATTTAGTTGAGGAGGGAAATGGCTTGAACAAAGGAATTGAATTAGCCCAAAAAATTGCTTCCAATGCAGGTCTGACCAATTATGCCTTAACTCATGTGTTGCCTAAAATTGTCGATTCGAATCAGCAGGAGGGACTCATGTTAGAAAGTTTAATGGCAGCCATGGCACAGGATGCCCC
>JBEGQV010000138.1:0-7406 GCA_041180785.1 Bacteroidota bacterium
TTGATAAAAACGCTTTTATCAGCATCGAACAAGATTCAACGGACAAATATGAATTAGCTATTCTTCCAGAGGATCCCGAAAATTATGGCTTGATTTCAGGAAAACTTTCCAATCCAAAACCAAAAACAAATTACCTCGTTCAATTAATACAAGAAAAAGATCAAACCCTAGCCTATCAGGTTATAACAAGTAACCAATTTCTTTTTCAATACATTTTACCCGACACGTATCTACTCAAAGTGATAGAAGACAGTAACAATGATGGTTTTTGGACTCCCGGAAATTTAAAGACTGGTCAACGCCCAGAACGAACCTTTTTCCTTCCCGGTAAATTAAAATTAAAAGCAAACTTCGAGCTTACTGACCTAAACGTTTCTATTAAAAACTAATGTGGATAAGCTGTGGATATCTACCAAATTTTATCCACATTCAAGTCACAAAGCTGTGCACAAATAACATTATTTCTTTTCCGTGTGGAAAACTTACCCTTTATCCCATACTTATCCAAAAGTTATGCACATCTTAAGATTGAATCTTTTTTTATTAATCCTTTTAAATTCAACACATTATAAAACAAAATATAACTTATCCACATATCCACACTGAACAATAATAGATAATAAAAAAGATTAAAATTTTAATTTTATTTTTTATAAATAAGGACTGTGGATAAAGGAGTGTTAGATATGAGGAGTTAGGAGTTAGTTAGGAGATAAAAATTGTGTTAATTTGATTAATTTTTTTTAAATTTTATATTTTTATGCAAAAATAGCATTATATAATAATTAACAATGTGGATAACTTGTTGATAAGTGCTATTTTATTATCTTTGAATACCTACTTAATGAAAAATGAAACATCAGCAACTTAATCGCGTATTTGATTTATTGAATGCTTATCAAGAGCAGGAGATTCCTATTTTATTTAATAAAAAAAGAAATGGTTCTTGGGAGGGTTATTCTTCTAGTGAATTTTTACAAGCAGTTCATAAGGTAGCCATGGGATATCTTTCTATTGGTATACAACCTGGAGATAAAATAGCTTTGATTTCAAGTAATCGTAATGAATGGAATATCATCGATTTTGCAACGCAAATTTTAGGAGCTGTATTGGTACCTATTTATCCAACGATTACTATTGAGGATTATGCTTTTATATTTAAGGACTCAGGCGTAAAATTAATTTTTGCAGAAAACGAAGAGCTTTATTTAAAAGCAAAAGAAGCTATTCAAGAAAATCGTGCTGTTCAAGATATTTACACGTTTGAGTCGGTTGAAGGAGCAAAACATTGGAAGGATGTACAACTTTTAGGAGAAGGAAAAGATTTTTCCGAATTGGAAAAATATAAGTCGGCTGTTACAAAAGATCATTTATTAACCTTGATATATACATCAGGTACAACAGGCATGCCGAAAGGTGTTATGTTAACTCATCATAATATTATGAGCAATGTGTTGTCCTTGGTTCGGGGTAAATTTTTTGATTTGCATGTGGGTGATAAGGCCTTGAGTTTTTTACCACTTTGTCATATTTACGAGCGGACTGATATTTATATGTATTTGTATTATGGCGTTTCGGTTCATTATGCGGAAAATATGGAAACGATTGCGGATAATATCCGCGAGGTCCGACCAAGCATGTTTGCCACCGTTCCACGATTGTTAGAAAAGGTCTATGATAAAATTTTAGCTAAAGGAAATGAACTCACTGGGATCAAACGAAAATTGTTTTTTGGTGCTATTGAATTTGGCTTGCAATATGATCCCATGGAGTCGCTTGGATTTATCGATTCCATCAAGTTAGCGGTTTATCGAAAATTAATCTTTAGTAAATGGAAAGAGGCATTAGGCGGAAATATTCGCCTGATTTGTAGTGGCTCTGCAGCCCTTCAACCTCGTTTATCCCGTGTTTTTTGGGCAGCTGGAATTCCGATTTCTGAAGGATATGGATTAACGGAAACCTCTCCAGTTATTTCCGTATGTCAGGTGAATCCACCCGATTTTAAAATTGGTTGCGTTGGTTCTATTTTAGATTGTGTGGAAGTAAAAATTGCCGAAGACGGAGAAATTTGTTGCAAGGGTGATTCTGTGATGATTGGTTATTACAATAATCCAACGGCTACCTCAGAAGCCATCGACAAAGAGGGCTGGTTTCATACGGGAGATATCGGAGAAATTGTGGAGGGAAAGTATTTAAAAATTACCGATCGTAAAAAAGAAATTTTTAAAACCTCAGGTGGTAAATACGTAGCACCTCAAGTGGTAGAAAATAAATTGAAAGAATCGCCATTTATTGAGCAATGCATGGTAGTGGGAGAAGGTCAAAAATTCCCATCCGCTTTGATCATTCCAGAATTTTCAGCCCTACAATATTGGGCTCGACAGCACGATATTCATTGGTCGAGCAATGAGGATTTGATTCAGCAAGCTCAAGTAATCGAATTGATTCAAGCCGAAGTTCTTTCAACTATGAAATCAGTTGCTCAATATGAGCAAGTGAAAAAATTTGTATTGCTTCCTCGCTTGTTTACCATACAAGAAGGGGAACTAACGCCAACCTTAAAATTGAAACGGAAGATCATTCACCAAAAATATGAATCTCTGATTTTACCGTTATACACATAAATTTTTCGAAAAGACATTTCTTATTTTGTAACTTGCGAGTTGAATCAAAAATAGCATGAGTAAAAGTAACAAAACAGCCCTAATTACAGGAATTACCGGTCAAGATGGTGCATATCTGGCGGAATTATTATTGAGCAAAGGATATGAAGTGCATGGCATCAAGCGCAGAAGCTCTTTAATCAATACCCAGCGTATCGACCATCTATATTTAGATCCGCATGTGGATAATTCTAAATTCCATTTACATTATGGCGATTTAAGTGATTCAACCAACATCATTCGCATCATTCAAGAAGTTCAACCAGACGAAATATATAACCTTGGCGCAATGTCACACGTAAAGGTTTCTTTCGACGAGCCTGAATATACTGCACAAGTAGATGGTATCGGAACTCTTCGTATTTTAGAAGCTGTGCGTTTATTGAACCTTTCACAAAAGACTAAGATTTATCAGGCTTCAACGTCTGAATTATATGGATTGGTACAAGAAGTACCGCAAAGCGAAAAAACGCCGTTCTATCCACGTTCTCCGTACGCTGTAGCGAAATTATATGGCTATTGGATCACGGTCAATTACCGTGAAGCCTATAACATGTTTGCAGTAAATGGGATTTTGTTTAATCATGAATCTCCTTTGCGTGGAGAAACGTTTGTAACCAGAAAGATTACCAGAGGTGTTGCACAAATTGTATTGGGTCAACAAGATAAAATCTATTTAGGTAATTTAGACGCCAAGCGCGACTGGGGACATGCCAAAGATTACGTAGAAGCCATGTGGTTGATCTTGCAACAAGATACCCCAGAAGATTTTGTGATTGCTACAGGAATTACGACAACGGTAAGAGACTTTATCAAAATGGCCTTTGCAGAAGTGGGTGTGGAAGTAGCGTTTAAAGGAGAAGGAGTAGAGGAGAAAGGTTATGTAGTAAATTGTACAAATCCTGCTTACCAATTAGCGAAAGATAGTATTGTAGTAGAAGTAGATCCACGCTATTTCCGACCAACGGAGGTAGAATTATTGATTGGAGATCCGACGAAAGCAAAAGAGAAATTGGGTTGGAAATTGAAATATGATTTACCTGCCTTGGTGAAGGACATGATGCAGGCGGATGTGAAATTATTTTCAGCGCAGTAATATATGGCATGGTTTGCGGTTTACACGAAGTCGCGTTGTGAAAAACAGGTTGCCATGGCTTTGGAGGCTGTAGGGGTTGAATGTTATTGTCCAATTAATAAGGTCAAAAAACAGTGGTCAGATCGCACCAAATGGGTGGAAGAGCCTTTGTTCCGATCGTATGTGTTTGTAAATATAGATTATGTAAAACAGCAATCGCAGGTTCGGCAGTGTAGAAACGTGGTCAACTTTGTGTATTGGTTGGGAAGGCCTGCTGAAATTCAAGCCAATGAAATTCAGGAAATCAAAGCGTTTTTAACAGGCTATGTCAATGTGGAAGTGATCGGGAAATCGGTTAAAGTGGGTGATTTTATTACGATTCAGTCGGGCGTGTTTGAAGGAAAGGTTGCTCAAGTAAGATCTTTTAAAAATAAAAAAGAAGTTCGATTATACATTGAAAGCTTAGGGTATGAATTAGTTGCTCAGCTTGCAGATAAGGTTTAAGATGAAAAAAAGCCTCTCCATTTTCGTTTTTATTTGCCTTGCGTTTCAGGGACTTTCCCAAAACGATGCCTCAAGCAATTGGGTGGAGCTAAATTATGGACTTACTGGCAGCAAATACCAACCCTTTTGGTTGCGCTCCAATCAATATGGAACAGTACCTGTAAAGGGTTCCTACATGCAAGTAGGCGGAGGTTATCAACAAGATTATCAAAACAAACACAAATTTCAAGTTGGTTATGGGGCGGATGTTCGTTTGTTGGTTGGAACCGACAAATCGGGTGTTTTGATTCCCGAATTATATGTGAAGTCGAAATTTGGCATTTTTGAACTGTGGGGTGGCATGCGCAAGCAAACCTACGGATTGGCAGATTCAACTCTTTCTTCTGGATCCTTTGTGTGGTCGGGAAATGCCTTGCCAATGCCAAAGGTAGAATTGGTTGTTCCGAATTGGTATTATCCTGGATTTTTAGGTGGATTTGTAGCCTTCAAAGGTTCTTATGCTCATGGTTGGTTTGAAAATAACCGAGAGGATGTAGCGCATTTTTTCTTGCATCAAAAGTCGTTTTACGGGCAATTGGGTAGTAAAAATGCCAAAGTAAAATTATTTGCGGGTTTCAATCACCAGGTACAGTGGGGCGGTAAATTATTATATCCGGATCCAAAAAATTTAATCGGACGAAATGGGTATATTCCTTCATCAGCAAGGGATTATTTTTATGTGGTAACAGGATTTACCTTAGCTTCAAAAGGTGATACCTCACTTAATGGATTAAATGATGCCTGGAACAGAGCCGGAAATCATTTGGGGACCATTGATATTGGTGCAGAATTTAACATAGGGAAGTTAAAAATATTGGCATACCGACAAAGCTATTACGAGGATGGTTCTTTGTTTTATGGAAACAACATTACAGATGGTCTCCACGGTATTTCATTTGAATCTAAAACCAAGAAAACCTTTAAAAAGTTGGTTTTAGAATATTTTAATACAACATCTCAAGGTGGCGCCATTGGTTCAGATGCATTATTAGCCAATCAGAGAGGGTTGGATAATTATTTCAACAATGGGGCCTATCAAAACGGCTGGACGTATAGAAGAATGAGCATTGGTAATCCGTTTATGACCCTCGACAATGAAACGGATTTACACCCTACTGACAAAACCTATTTTGATAACAACCGAATTGAAGCCTTTTACATTGCATCCGAGTGGCAAATAGGGAAGGCAGATGTCATTTTCAAAGGAAGTATGGCCAATGCGATAGGTTGGTATGGCGAAGAATACCTACCTGTAAAACGCATGTATTCTGTTGCGGTGTTCTTTAGAAAACCAGTGGAGCTGTTTGGATATAAAGCAACCTTAAAAACCAATGTGGGTTATGATCAATCGCAATGGTATGCCAATACCTTTGGGATTCAAGCGGGATTATCCATGCCGCTTTATTAAGCAAAGAAAATATACGAAACGCCTATAGCAGTTAAGACGCCGATTAAATCAGCAGTTAGTCCTGCCCAAAGGGTATATTTAATGTTTTTCACCTGCACGGAGCCAAAATACAAGGCAACCACATATAATATGGTTTCAGCAGAGCCCTGAAATACGCAGGATAATCGACCCACAAACGAATCGGCCCCAAAGGTTTTCATCGTATCAATCATCATGGCTCTTGATCCACTTCCACTGATTGGATGTAAAAAGGCAGTGGGTAGTGCATCAGAAAAACGGTTGTCGATACCTGCCCAATCGATGGCAAATTTCATGGCATCAACCAGATAGGTTAGTGCGCCGCTGTTTCTAAAACAAGAAATGGCCACTAACATGCCGACTAAATAAGGAATTATGCGGACAGAAGTTTCAAATCCGCCTTTTGCGCCTTCCACAAAGGTGGAAAATAAATCGACTTTTTTGCGAAAAGCGGCAGCAATAAAACCAAAGATAATGAGGAATAAAATTCCGTTTGAGAAGACTTTGGATTGAATGTCAATTTGCTCTTTTGGTAAGCTGCTAAAATACCATAAGATTCCTCCCAAAACGGCCGTAATGCCCAGGATCCAAGAAATGATAACCGGTTCAAAAAGCTTAATTTTTTGTTTGATAGCCACGAAGATAAGTCCAGCCATGGTGGCGGCATAGGTTGCCATTAAACAAGGAATAAACACGTCTGACGCGTCTTTTGCGCCGTAAATGGCGCGCTGCGCCATGATACTTAAAGGAATTAATACGGGTCCTGCAGAGTGCAAGGTCAGAAACATGATTTGGGAATTGGTAGCAGTATCTTTTTCCTCATTTAATTCCTGAAGTCCTTGCATGGCTTTTAAACCAAAGGGTGTTGCTGCATTATCTAATCCCAATAAATTTGCCGAGAAATTCATGATCATTTGTCCATGCACCGGATGATCCTTAGGAATTTCTGGGAACAAACGTGTAAAAAATGGACGAATCAATTTAGCTATAAACTGTATCGCTCCTGCTTTTTCTCCGATTTGTAAAATTCCCATGAAAAAGGTCATGACACCCGCCAAGGGCAAGGCAATGTCCATGACTGCCATCTCTGCGGAATCAAACATGCCATCGACTAATAGCTTAAATATTTCCGTGTTTCCTAAAAAAAGATATTGGATGACGGCGATCACAAAAGCGATGCCAAAGAAGAAAAACCAAATCCAGTTGATTGCCATAAAGGATAATTACATATAAATTTTGTCTAAATTTAGATAAAATTTTGCTTATGAATTCTACAAAAAGCTTTTTGTCTGTATTATTTCTTTCCTTCACAACTTTTCTGGCACTTGGTCAAAGACCTTGTTCCTATGAAATAAAAATGAAACAGCAAGGGCTGGTAGAGGTTCAAAAAGTATTACCAGATGTTTATGTGCAATTAAAATATGCAACACCTGATAATTTCATGAAGAAGGATGTGTATGGTTGTTTGACGCATGCCTATTTGCAAAAAGAAGTCGTGGAAATGTTGGGAAAAGCACAGCAATACCTGCATAAACATCATCCAGGGTTGCATTTTTTGATTTATGATGCAACACGACCATTGGCCAAGCAATGGGATCTTTGGAACGCCCTGGATTTACCTGAAAAGCAGCGAAGTAATTACGTGGCCGACCCAAGGATTCACTCCATTCATAATTATGGAAGCGCCATTGATTTGACC
>JBEGQV010000139.1:0-11293 GCA_041180785.1 Bacteroidota bacterium
TAATTCTTAGGAAAAAATAAGATTATTTTAATTGTAAAGTTTGTCCAGTTTGGAGTCCATTTTTCAACAGGGTTTTGTTGAATTTTACTAGGTCATTTACCGTAATTCCGTATTTTTTGGCAATTCCATATAAAGTTTCACCCGGTAATACTTGATGTTCTGCTGGAAGCGTTATAACCTTGGTTTCTGTTTTAGTGATTTTTTCTTCCTTGTTTACAGGAATTTGAATTTCAGCTTGTTTCTCGGGATGTTTACTATCTTTCCAAAGCTCGTTTTCTGGTTTATCGGAATGAATGGTAATTTCTCTGCTTTCTGCTGGTTCAATCAAAAAGCTTTCTTTATCTGATTTGGTTTCTATTTTTCTAGGACCTTGGATTTCTTCTGCCTCAGCAACTTTATTTTCAGGTACTTCAACGATTTCTTCTGTTTTTGCTTTTGCATATTTGGATTTTTCATCCATTTTTTTCGAAATCAATTCGACCATCGGAATTTTTCGCTCATATTTAATCGCTTGACCCAAGGATAATAAACTTGACATATTCAGGTCATTTAACTCCAATAAGGCAGCTAAACTCATGCCATATTGTTTGGCAATCGATGTTAGATTATCACCAGAAACTACGATATGTGTTTTAATTTCTGTCTCCTTGCTTAAAATTTCCTTGTGCTTTTTCTTCGGAAATATCGCTTTGTTTTCCGGAAATAATTTGGTTGTATCAACGGAGGCTGTTAACACAAAGGTTTTTGGGTCTTCCACAGGTATCGGTCTTTGTACCGTTGGGACATTATCGGGCAGTACCCCATCCATGAAGTAATTTAAATTAGATGGATGATATAGGGTATACGGCTTGTCGTTTGGAATATAATCTTTTAAAATCCATGGATTATGACGTTTTAAGTCGTCATAACTAATTTTTAATTCATCTGATACTTCTAATAAATTCTTTCCTTGGAAATTGGTATAAGTTAATAAGCTAGGCGGATTTAATCCTGTGGCATTATTAGCAAACTGCTCTTCCCAGAAATTTTTATAGGCTAAAAATCGCAACACATACCAATCGGTAGATGAATCCACTTGAATTTCATTTTTTCCACTCCAATCGGGGAAAATCGACATTTTTTTAACAGTTCCAAGTCCTAATCGATAGGATAAAAGTGTACTTACCCAATTATTTAAAACATTATTGTTTCTGTTAAAATAACTTACAGCCCCTTTGGTTGCTTCAATAATGTGCCTTCTTTCATCCACCTGACTATTTACTTTCAGGCCATTATCAAGTGCCGTATCATATTTAAATTGCCAATATCCTACAGCATTTGAAGTCGAAACCGCATTTCCATTGAGAGCACTTTCTTGAACACATAAATATTTGAACTCAATAGGAATACAACCCTCTTGTAACACTGGCTCAATGACCGGAAAAAACATTTTCATTTTTTCCATCATCGTGATGACATAGCGCTTGTTAGCGTTTAACATTTTATATTCACGCTCAAAAATAGGCTTTGCCGATTCGTGAATCGCCACCTTTACCGAACCTATTTGGATCGTATCAGGAACCATTATCGCCGAAAAACCTGTAAAGGAGATAAAAAGAAATAGAAAGATGTACTTAATTTTTAATAGCATATTCTTTTAGAAGCTATACTTTTATACAAAATTACCATTAATAATTTAAAACGAAGCATTTCATTAAAAATTACATTTTGAATACCTTTGTTAAAATTATAGAATATGTATTTAATTGAAGATACGGTTATCACCAGTGACATTTCCCAGGAGTTTTTTGTTTGTGATTTATCAAAATGTAAGGGAGCTTGCTGTATAGAAGGCGATTTAGGTGCGCCTTTAGAAAAGGAAGAGCTTGTAATCATTGATGAAATTCAACCTGCCATTCAACCTTATTTATCTGAAATCGGAAAAGAAGAAATAAAAAAACAAGGTACTTGGGTGACAGACGAGGACGGAGATTTTTCAACACCTATCATTAAAGGCAGGGAGTGTGTCTATGCTATTTATGATGATAAAGGGTATTTGAAATGTGCAATTGAACAAGCCTATCTAGATGGTAAAATCGATTTTCAAAAACCTATTTCCTGTCATTTGTATCCCATTCGAGTTTCTAAATTGGCAGATTTTAAAGCGGTCAACTATGAGCGTTGGAGCATTTGTTCTGATGCCTGTTCCCATGGAAAAAGCTTAGGGGTTCCCTTGTATAAATTCTTAAAAACGCCCCTCATTCGTAAGTTTGGTGAAAAATGGTACGAGGAGTTGGAGCGTGAGATTGATAATGAGGGATGAGTTATGTGTTATGGGTTATGGGTTATGAGGGATGAATTTTAAGTTTCTATAAACAATTTAAAATTTAATTAGTTGGATTTTAAGGATATATATGATGTTGTTCGATTAATCCCCGAAGGAAGAGTTACATCTTATGGTGCAATTGCCTCCTATTTAGGCAGTAAAAGTGGCGCAAGAATGGTCGGTTGGGCCATGAATACGAGTCATGGGCAAGTAGATATTCCTGCTCATCGTGTTGTGAATCGAAATGGATTATTAACAGGAAAAAAATTCTTTGGACCAGGAAAAATGCAATTACTTTTAGAAGGGGAAGGAATTACCATTATTGATGACCAGATTCAAAATTTTAAATCTATTTTTTGGGACCCAGGTTTAGAGTTATGAGTTATGGGTTATAACTCATAATTAAAGCCCCCTTTCTTCCATAAATCTCTTTCCACCTAACATGCGCATTTGTCGCTGAATTTGTCCCGTTCTTCTGACCACATATCCGGAAGGATTTTGAATAGAAAAGCGAATCGGATTGGGTAATACTGCCGCAATTCTTGCTGCTTCAGATTTAGATACTTCTGCTGAGGTGTGGTCGTAGTATTTTCTGCAGGCTGCCTCCACTCCAAAGGTCATTTTACCGGTCTCAGCAACATTCAAATAGACTTCTAATATGCGTTTTTTGCCCCATATAAGTTCAATCATAAAGGTGAAGTATACTTCCAGGCCTTTTCTGAAATAGCTGCGTCCTTGCCAAAGAAAAACGTTTTTGGCTACTTGTTGACTAATCGTACTAGCCCCTTTGATGCGCTTTCCTTTCATGTTGTTTTTCACTGCACCTACCATGGCTCCAAAGTCAAAACCATTGTGTTCAGGGAATAGTTGATCTTCGGAGGCAATGACCGCAAGACCACAATTTCGATCGATTTCGTTGTAGGATGTCCAATTGCTATAAATTTTTCCTGAATTTCCTTCCGACCAAGCATTAATTTTTCGACTCATCATCGTAGGTGTAAAGAAAATAGGTAAAAATTTGCCTAAAATGATGGCTGCTACAGAAGAAACCCACAAAATAAGTATCCATTTTACAATAAAACGAAGTACACGTTTTTGAAAAGGTTGTTTACCTGATTTTTTGGCAGAATTGACCTTGTTGAATTTGGATCCACCAGAAGTTAAGGATTTTGAACTCGATGTGTCAATTCGTTTGGCCATAGGATGAATTTAGATTGCAAAAATACTATTGCTCGGATAAATAAAAAATATCAGCACTCAATTTATCTGCTAATAACTTACCGGCTGTGGTTAATTTTAAATGGTCTTCTTCAATGAATGCTTTTTTTGTTTCAATCCATTCGTTGATTTCGGCAGCTGGGAACTTCAAATGTGCTTGTTGAATCATTTGATGAAAAGTGCTCAGTGGAATTCCCCATTTGGTGCGTAAACGGGTTAAAATGAACTCATTGATGAGTTCAGTTTTAGTCAGCTGTTCAATTTCAAAATAGGATAATCCCTTGTTTAAAGCATTTACATATTTTCCATTGCTCGCGACATTCCATTGTCTACTCAGGCCATTAAAACTATGCGCAGATGGACCAACCCCCAGATATTCCTCCTGAAACCAATAGCTGGAATTATGTAAAGCGATTTCTCCATTCCTCGCAAAATTGGAGATTTCATATTGCTCAAACTGACGTGAATTTAGTGTTCCAATGATGTATTCAAACTGTTGGGCCATCTCGTGATCTTCCGTTTCTTGAAATAATCCACGTTTTTTTTGAATTCCAAAGACTGTTTTAGGCTCTATGGTTAAACTATAAGTCGATAAATGATTGGCACCTGATTGCAAAAATCGATTCACATCTTGTTTTACTTCTTCGAAGGAGTACCCAGGAATACCAAATATTAAATCTAAACTCAATTTTTGAAATCCAACTTTTTTTGCATTTTCAATGCTATCTATGGATTCTTTTAAGGAATGATTTCGATTCAAAAAAGATAAGTTTTTCTCCGAAAAACTTTGTATTCCGATGCTGAGGCGATTAATTCCAAGTTCATATATAGCTTGTAAATAATCCAAGCTTAAATCTTCTGGATTGGCTTCTAAGGTGATTTCTGCTAGTTCATCTAGGCTAAAATGCTGACGAATGCTACGAAGGATGATCTCAATTTCTTTTGGAGTAAGTAGGGAGGGAGTGCCTCCACCAAAATAGATGGTGCTGAGGTGTTTTTGTTGTAAATAATTTTTTCTATCCTCTATTTCAAGTTGAATGCCCCTTAATAGCGCTTCTTTTCTAGATAGGTTTGTAGAAAAGTGGAAATCACAATAATGACAGGCTTGTCGACAAAAGGGAATATGAAGATAAAGATGCAAGGTGATTAAGGTTCAAAGATTAATCGACTCATTTGGTCTACTTGAAACATTTCAACAGACAATTGTTGAACTTTTTCTGGAGTAATTTCATCAATTTGATGGAAAATTTCTTCTAAACTCTCAATTTTCTCTCGATCCAATAAACTTTTGGCCATCATCAACATGAAATTTAAATTTCCTTCTTCTGCCATGGCCAATTGGCCTTTTAATTGGGACTTGATTTTTTGTAATCGACTTGCACTTACCGCGCGTTCTTTTAATTTGCTCATTTCTTTGAAAATAAGCTTAAGTGCTTTGTTCACCTGATTTGGCTCTGTTCCGAAATATATTGCCCAAAATCCGCTATCCATATAGGACGTGAAGGACGCATCAATGGTATAGACTAATCCGTGTTTTTCTCTGACAGATACGTTTAAAAGGGAGTTCATCCCTGGACCACCTAAAAGATTGATGATCATGAAAAAGGCAAGTCGGTCGGGATGCAGAATTTCATAAGAGGTTCTTCCAATGGCCACTTGCGATTGACTCATTCCTCTTTTTATTTTTTTTTCAAGAGCGGTATTTGTTTCTGGGCTGATTCGCTGTTTCAAATTGGATTTTTTGGCAATACCTCCTACATGTTTTTCAGCCCACCGAAAAATCTTTTGATGCGGTAATTTCCCTATGGAAGAGACCACAATTCGACTGGTATCCATGTGCTCATCAATGAATTTTCGCAAATCCGAAGGCTGAAAATTAGACACTGTCGATTGGGTACCTAAAATGTTATAGCCCAAGGAATGATTGGGGAACAATACTTCATCAAAATCATCTTGAATGGCATCTTCTGGGTTATCATAATACATGGCCATCTCCTCCAAAATCACACTGCGTTCTTTTTCTAATTCTTTTTCAGGAAATGTAGAATGAAAAGTGATGTCTGTTAATAATTCTAGGGCTCTTTCGTAGTATGGACTCAGGATTGAGGCGTGAAAACAGATTTTTTCTTTGGTGGTATAGGCATTCAATTCACCTCCGATTACCTCCAATCGATTAATGATCTGTAAGTTGTTTTTCTTTTGAGTGCCTTTAAAGGCCATATGCTCCCAAAAATGGGCAAGTCCTTGGGTACTTTCATTTTCATCCCTGCTTCCAATATCTAACATGATACCCACATGCGAGATTTCTGTATGAATCACCTGACGATGCACAATTGTGATGCCATTTTCTAAGGTGTGTGTTTTAATTGAATTCATACAGTTTGATAAAAATTATTGGCGTTGTGCCAATAAATACAAGACAGCCATCCGAACGGCCACTCCGTTTTCTACCTGATCTAAAATGATGGAATGCGGAGAATCTGCTGCATCAGAACTCAATTCAACACCTCTGTTGATGGGTCCTGGATGCATTAAGACAATTTCTTTGGGTAATTCTTCCAACATTTGTCGGTTGATCCCAAAGGATAAGGAATATTCCCTTAAACTTGGAAAGTATTTGATTTGTTGGCGTTCCAATTGAATACGCAACACATTGGCAGCATCACACCATTGCAAGGTGGACTTCACATCATGGGAAACCTCAACCCCTAAACTTTGGATGTGTTTTGGGATTAACGTACTAGGACCACAAAGTCGAACATTGGCGCCTTGTTTTTTTAGGGCATAAATGTTTGATAAAGCTACGCGAGAGTGTAAAATATCTCCAATGATGGCAATGTTTTTGCCTGCTAAGTCACCTAATTTTTCTTGCAAAGAAAAAGTGTCTAACAGTGCTTGTGTAGGGTGTTCATGGGTACCATCACCAGCATTCACAATATTTGCCTTGATGTGCTTGGCTAAATAATGTGGAGCACCAGGACTCGCGTGACGCATCACAATCATGTCCACTTTCATGGCCAAAATATTGTTTACTGTATCTAAAAGGGTTTCACCTTTTTTTACGGAGCTACCTGAGGCAGAGAAATTAATGGTATCTGCAGAAAGTCGTTTTTCGGCTAATTCAAAGGATAAACGCGTACGTGTGGAATTTTCAAAAAAGACATTGGCAATCGTTACATCTCGTAGGGAAGGAACTTTTTTGATAGGTCTATTCAAAACCTCTTTAAATTCCTTTGCCGTTTTAACAATCAATTGAATAGATTCTTCATCTAAATCTTTGATTCCTAATAAATGTGGCGACTTCAACATAGTTTATTGATTTGTAATTAACCAAATTTTGTCGGATGTAAATCCTTGTTCTTTCCATTCGACCAGTACTTTTTCGGTCGACATGGTATTGACTGATTTACCTACATAATCCGGATGTATGGGCAAATCTCTGTTATAAATTCTATCTATTAACACGCAAAGTTCTACTTTGGCCGGTCTGCCAAATGAGTTCATGGCATCTAGGGCAGAGCGTACCATACGTCCGGTTGCCAGTACATCATCGCACAGAATAACGCGTTTGTTTTCAATTAAAAAGGGGATGTCTGTAGAATTAGGAGCTAATTGCTCACGTCTTCTGTAATCATCTCGGTAGAAAGTAGCGTCTAATTTACCTACTAAAGGTGCTGCTGGTAAATGTTTGGCTAATTCTTGGGCAATTTTTTCAGCGAAAAAAATTCCTCTTGGCTGAAGGCCAAGAATAACTGTTTCAATACCGTCAATTTGATTTTCAATGAGTTCTTGACATAACCTTGAGATGGTTATTTCTAAAAGAGGGCTGGAAAGAATCAATTTCCGCGTCATTGCTGCAAAGTTATCAAATATTCTTGACTATTTAAAAAATTTCCTCTTGAGGATCGAATAATGGCAAAATAATATCTTTTTCAGAAACATTCGGTTGAGTTGTTTCCCAGGCAATATGCAAGGTTGGATCATTGTATCGAATGCCCGATTCAGCGGCTTTGTTCCAAAAGCTGGTGCATTTGTATACAAAGATTGTGTCTTCTAAGGCCTCAAATCCATGCGCAAAACCAACAGGTACAAACAACATGTTTCCTTTATCAGCCTCTAATAAGAATTTACGGTATTGTCCAAAGGTTGGAGAGTTCTTGCGAAGGTCTACTACCACATCATTGACCCTTCCACTCATGCATCGAACAAGTTTGCCTTGTCCATGCGGATTCTTTTGAAAATGCAAGCCACGAATTACTCCTTTGGTTGAGAAAGAATAATTATCCTGTACAAAATTGCCCACGATACCGTTTGCTTCAAAAAGATTTTGATTGTAAGATTCATAAAAAAATCCACGATCATCGTGAAATTTAGTAGGAATGCACTCAATAATTCCGGGTAAATCGTGTTGAATAAATTGCATATAAAACTAGAAAGCTTTTAAAATTAAAATAATGCACTTAATTTGTGCCAAATTTACTCAAAATTAGGCGTTTTTCAAAGTTAGTCATATGACCTTACAGGAATTAGTTCATCAAATTATTGCCAAAAAATCGTATTTATGTGTAGGATTAGATTCCGATCCTTCTTTAATACCTGCTGCCTTTAAAAAAGAAAAAGATCCCATTTTTGCCTTTAACAAGGCGGTGATAGACGCAACTGCTGATGTGACTGTGGCCTATAAGCCTAATATTGCATTTTATGAAGCGATGGGTCCACAAGGTTGGGAAAGTCTGCAGAAAACAATCGAATATATTCCGAAGGAAATTTTTACCATTTCAGATGCGAAAAGAGGCGATATTGGCAATACGGCAACAAAATATGCTCAAACTTTTTTTGATCCTTCAAGATGTGGATTGAATTTTGATTCGGTAACTGTCGCTCCCTACATGGGAAGAGATTCTGTTGAGCCCTTTTTGCAATTTGAAAATAAGTGGGTGATTTTATTAGCTTTAACGTCTAATCCCGGATCATTAGATTTCCAATTGTTGAAAGATGAAACGGGTAAAACTTTTTACCAGCAGGTGTTAACCAAATCGCAAGAATGGGGAACGGTGGAAAATTTGATGTATGTAGTTGGAGCCACCCGTGCAGCATACTTACAGGAAGTACGAAAATATGCCCCTGAGCATTTCTTATTAGTTCCCGGAGTAGGCGCGCAAGGAGGCAGTTTAGAAGAAGTCTCCCAATTTGGTATGAACAAAAACGTTGGTCTGTTGGTGAATTCCTCTCGAGGAATAATTTATGCAGGCGATGATACTTATACCTCAGCTAAAAGAGAGGCCAAAAAGGTGCAGGAGGAGATGGAAATCTATTTAGACAGATATTACATGTTATGAGTTATAAGTTATGGATGAACTAGCTATAAGTACCCCGGCATTATTATTTTCAATCATTAGTTTATTGATGATTGCGTTCACGAATCGATTCATGTCAATGGCATCTTTGATTCGCGATTTGCATGAAAAATTTCAGAAGAATCCTGATAAAACCATTCTCATTCAAATTATCAATTTGAGAAAACGTATTTCCATGATCCGCAATATGCAAATTATTGCGATTTCAAGTCTATTATTGAGTATCCTGTGTATGTTTTTTATCTTTTTAGGCTTTGATATAATTGCCAAATGGTTGTTTGTCATTGGCTTGGTCGGATTAAGTATTTCGCTCATTATTAGTGCCTTTGAAATCACTATTTCAACAGAAGCCTTAGACGCCGAAATCTCTGATATGGAAGAAGAGATAAAAAATTCTTAGAAAATTTTCATTTTTGAATTTTAGTAGTATTTTTGTGGATAATAAGAAGAAATTATTTCATTAAAATAATAAAAATACTACTTAGGCGGATTGAATAAAGGCTCGGAATTTTTCTGAGTCTTTATTGTTTTTAAGGCTTAAGTATTATCGCACTCAACGGTGGCAAATTCAGGGCTATTGAAAAAGCTTTACCTTGCCAGTTGATTTCTTCCGTCATGGCTGCACCATTGATGTGATATCCTGAACCACCAAAATCTTTGCTATCGGAATTGAAAATCACTTTCCAAACGCCAGGTAGTGGAACTCCAATGCGGTAATCTTCTCTTGGGGCTGGGGTAAGGTTGAAAATAACGATAGCTTGTTGTTTAGCAGTTTCACCTTTTCGTAAGAAAGTAATTACTGAATTTTGTGTATCGTTCGATTCTATCCATTCAAATCCTTCTGAAGAGAATTGTTTGCTGTAAAAAGCTGGATCTTGGGTGTAGATTTTATTGAGCGCTTGAACCGTTTTTTGAATGCCTTTGTGTGGTTCAAATTCGGTTAGGTGCCAGTCGAGACTTTGGTTATGATTCCATTCTTCTCGTTGACCAAATTCGCCTCCTTGGAAGAGCAATTTAGTACCTGGATGGGTAAATTGTTCTGATAACAATAAGCGTAAATTGGCAAATTTTTGCCAATCGTCTCCTGGCATTTTATTTAATAAGGACTGTTTGCCGTAAACTACTTCATCGTGAGAAAGTGGTAAACAGAAATTCTCTGTAAAGGCATAAATTAAGGAGAAGGTTAAGTCGTTTAAGTGATATTGACGATATACAGGATCTTTTGAGAAAAAACGAAGGGTGTCGTTCATCCAGCCCATCATCCATTTTTGACCAAACCCTAGTCCACCTTGGAATACCGGCTTCGTAACACCAGGAAAGCTTGTCGATTCTTCTGCGATGATTTGTATTTCCGGGAATTCGCCATATATATGAACGTTCAAATCTTGTAAGAAGCTGATGGCTTCTAAATAATGATTTCCACCATACATATTTGGTTCCCATTCACCATCATTTCTTGAGTAGTCGAGATATAGCATAGAAGCAACAGCATCCACGCGAAGCGCGTCGATATGATATCGATCACACCAAAAGGCCGCATTGGACAGCAAGAAGCTTTTTACTTCATTTTTCCCATAATCGAATATATAGGATTGCCAGTCAGGGTGGAATCCTTTTTTAATATCATAGTGCTCATATAAAGCACCACCATCAAAATTACGTAGTCCGTGTGCATCACCAGGGAAGTGGGAAGGCACCCAATCTAAAATCACACCGATTCCCTCTTGGTGTAATTTTTCTACCAAGTGCATGAATCCCTGCGGATCGCCAAAGCGGGAGCTAGGGGCGAAGTATCCTGTTATTTGATAGCCCCAAGAAGGAGCGAAGGGATGTTCCATGACAGGCATGAATTCGATGTGCGTGAAGCCCATTTCTTTCACGTATGGTACCAATCGGTCTGTAATATCCTTGTAACTAAGGTAGTCGTTTTCCAATGTTTTCATCCAGGAGCCCAGGTGGACTTCGTAGATGGACATAGGAGCCGACATCGAGTTTTTGATTTTACGATCGCTCATCCACGATTGATCGTTCCATTCTTTATACGTATTCCAAACAATCGAGGCAGTTTTTGGAGGGGTTTCACAGAACAGACCCATCGGGTCTAATTTTTCAAGGTATTCCCCAGACTTGGTGATAATCCCATATTTGTATGCTTCACCCGTTTTGATGCCCGGGATAAAACCTTCCCAGATGCCTGATTCGTCCCATCTGCGAAAAAGCGGATGTGAGAATTTATCCCAAAAGTTAAAATTGCCGATTACGTGAACATTTTCTGCATTTGGCGCCCAAACTGCAAAGAAAACGCCTGATTCGCCCTCTACTTCCATTTCAAAGGCACCAAGCTTTTCATAAAGTCTTGTATGTCTTCCATTTAAGAATAATGCGACATCAAAATCGCTTAATTTGGAGTATG
>JBEGQV010000140.1:0-4611 GCA_041180785.1 Bacteroidota bacterium
TCTATCTGCTGCAGAAGAAATGAAAACCTTTCAACTGGAACCCAATATGACAGTTGAACTGGTTGCAGAAGAACCCATGGTGCAAGAGCCAGTGGCACTCTCTTTTGATGAAGATGGCCGCTTATGGGTAGTCGAAATGCGGGGATTCATGACAGACATTGATGGCAAAGAGGAAAAACTGAAAAATGGTCGAATATCTGTTTTAGAAGATTTGAATGGCGATGGTAAAATGGATAAATCAACCATTTACCTGGATAGTTTAATCATGCCTCGTAGTTTAGGTTTGGTGAAAGGTGGTGCCCTCGTGGCGACCGATAAAGCACTTTATTTGACCAAAGATCTCAATGGCGATTTAAAAGCAGACCAAAAGATTCTTTTGGATTCCACGTATTCCAAAAATGGATTACCTGAACATGCTGATAATGGTTTGATGCGTAACTTGGATAACTGGTATTACAATACGAAATCTCGTTTGCGTTATCGTTTGATGAATGGTGAATGGCAGCGTGATAGCACCGAATTTAGAGGACAGTGGGGTATTTCGCACGACGATTATGGTCGTTTGTTCTACAACTACAATTGGTCGCAATTACATGCCGATTTAGTTCCTGCTAATTATTTAACTCGAAATAAAAACCATACCATTTCCTCTGGAATTGATCATGGGGTAACCAATGATCGTAGAATTTATCCGATTCGACCTACTCCAGCTGTCAATCGAGGGTACATTGCTGGTGTCTTAGATGAAAAAGGAGCAATTCTAGAATTCACCTCTGCCTGTTCACCTTTGGTGCTTCGTTCGGATTTATTTCCAATTTCGTATTACGGAAATGCTATAGTTTGTGAGCCTGCTGGCAATGTTGTAAAACGCAATGTCGTTTCTGATAATAATGGAGTACTTTCTGCTGTTGACCCGCATCCAGGCAAAGAATTTATGGCCTCCACGGATGAACGCTTCCGTCCCACAAATTTGGCGCAAGGTCCTGATGGGGCAATCTATGTCACAGATTTGTACCATGGCATCATTCAACATGGGGCCTATATGACACCTTATTTGAGAGAACAAACCATCAAACGAAATTTGGTCTTACCTGTCCACATGGGTAGAATTTGGCGTATCCGACCGAAAGAAGTAAAAAGTGGAAAGTGGAAAGTGGAAAGTGCAAAGTTGTCTAAAAAATCATCTCAAGAACTTATCGGATATCTAAACCATCCAAATGGCTGGTATCGCGACATGGCACAGCGCTTATTAGTAGAGCGACAGGATATGAGTTTGGTAAAAGATTTGGAACAATTTGTTGACCATGTCAAAAATCCAGTAGCTAAAATACATGCTTTATGGGTTTTGGAGGGCCTTCAAAAAAATAATGTAAACTTTTTGGTCAAATTATTGGACAGTCCAACTACTAAATTGCAAATTCAAGTCCTCCAATTATTAGACAAAACACCAAATGCTTATAACAATCAGTTGCTTGTAGACAAATTGGTAAAATGGTCTAAAATTGCTAATCAAGAATTAGCGGTTCAATTGGCATTAAGTGCAGGAAATATTCAAGGTCAAAAAAGTTTTGAAATTTTGTCAAATACCTTGGTCAAATTTCCTGATTTAGCCTTGCAACGAGATGCCGTGATGAGTAGTTTGTATCAACGCGAATTTGAATTTTTACAATTCGCTTGGTCAAAACCTGTATTTAACCCAATGAATACCAACAAAGAAATTTTCATGGAATTGTTGGCTACTGCACTTTTGAAAAAGAAAAATGCCTTCGAATTCAATGGCCTTGTTTCGTTTATTCAAAATCAAAAAATTACAGATCCTAGGGCTATTGCCTTGGTGAATTCCTTAGGCATTCAAGCAGTTCAATTAAAAGGAACCAAACCGTTGTTGATCACTAGCGAACCTGAATTTTTAAGTAAAAATTCATTTCAATTGCCTTCCAATCGATTGAATCCATTGTTAGAAATATTGACTTGGCCTGGAAAAATCGTAAGTGCGAAAAAAGATGAAAAAACTGCTTTAGATGAAAAAGCAATGAAACAATTTGCGGTGGGTCGACAGAAGTACCTGGCCGTTTGTTCAGGTTGTCATGGAAACGATGGCAAAGGCGTTACACGATTAGGGCCGCCATTAGCTGGATCAGATTGGGTGACGGGTGACGAGATGCGTTTATCGCTAATTGTTTTGCATGGTTTAGAAGGTGCCATTGAAGTGAGTGGTAAGAAATATGACAAACCGAATATCCTGCCTGTGATGCCTTCACATTCCACCATGGATGATGGTGATATTGCAGCAATTTTAACGTACATTCGTAATGAATGGGGAAATGCTGGCAGTCCTTTGACTGGAAGAATGGTTGCCATGAACAGAGCTTTGTCGCAAGGTAGAGTCAATCCGTGGACACCCAAAGAATTGAATAATTATGTAAATGCGAAAAGGGCAACCGAAAAAGAAGCCCAAAGCAAGAAATAAACCTATACAACCTATGAAGAGGAAACTCAATCGTTCGAATGAATCTTCATTCGAGGCTTCTCGCCGTACCTTTTTAAAACAAAGTGGATTGTTGGCTCTATCAGCCAATTCATTGGGTCAATTGAGCAATTTAGTGGGTAAAGAATCCATGGGTATCGTTGTCCACTCGTATGGATTCCGCTGGAATTCGAAAATTTCAAGTTCAGCCTATCCAAGTTTTACAAATGCAATCGATTTGTTGCGTCACTGCTCAGAAATTGGAGCAGGTGGAATTCAGGTGGTGGTCAATCAATGGACTTCTGAATTTGCCAAGCAAGTCAAAACAGAAAAAGAAAAATTAAATATGTTTGTGGAGGCAAGCATTGCCTTACCCAAAACAAGTTCAGATCTGGAGGTTTTTGAAAAAAATATTCAATCCGCAAAAGAAGCTGGAATCAAAGTGGCTCGAACAGTTTGTTTGCCAACTCGACGATACGAAACCTTCAAAACTTTAGAAGAATTCAAAACATTTAAGGCTAATTCCGTTGCTTCATTACAAATGGTGGAACCCATTTTGCGTAAACACAACATCAAATTAGCCGTTGAAAATCATAAGGATTGGAAATCGTATGAATTGGTTGAAATCATTAAACAGCTAAACTCTGAATATATAGGAGTAACCTTGGATTTTGGAAATAATTTAGCCCTTTTGGAAGAGCCAAATGCAGTCATAAAAAATTTAGCCCCTTATGTTTTTTCAACACACGTGAAAGACATGGGTTTAGCTACCTATGATAAAGGGTTTTTATTGTCGGAAGTTCCCTTAGGAAAAGGAATGATTGATTTGAAGTCAGCTGTAGAATTATGCAGAAAATATAATCCGCAGGTGACGTTTAATTTAGAAATGATAACTCGTGATCCGTTGGAAATTCCTTGCATGGATTCGGCTTATTGGGCAACTTTTGAGAATGCAAAACCAACTGATTTAACTAATGCGATGCATTTGGTTAAATCTAAAGCATTTCCGGGCATGCTGCCCGGAGTTAAAAGTTTAGATGCGGAGGCAAAATTAGCCTTTGAAGAAAAAAATATATTGGATTGTTTAAGCTTCGCAAAATCGAATTTGAATTTATAAGATGGATTATCAACAATTACCCGGAATCAAATTATTCGACATGAAGGGTCGAGCTGCCATTGTAACAGGTGGCTCCAAAGGGCTTGGACTCACCATGGCCGCTGCGCTTGCCTCTGCAGGATGTAATATTTTATTGGTCAATAGAAATGAAACAGAAGGACTAGAAGCCGCGAAAGGTTTGGCTAATGAATATGGAATTTCTGCCTTTTCATTTACAGCAGATGTTCGAAATGAAGTTCAAATGAATGAAATGGCAGCCTATGCAATGGAAGTCTTTGGTCGAATTGATGTACTCATTAACTCAGCGGGCATCAATATCCGTGGAGCCATTGATGAGCTATCCTATGAAGATTTTACGTCTGTGATGGATGTCAACGTAACCGGAACTTGGCTAGCTAGTAGGGCAGTAGTGCCTTTTATGAAAAAAGCAGGGGGAGGTAGTATCATTAATTTAGCCAGTGCATTGGGATTGGTAGGCTTATCCAATCGCACTCCCTATTGCTCAAGCAAAGGGGCTGTGACACAAATGACACGTTGCTTGTCGATCGAAATGGCACCTTTTAATATTCGTGTAAATTCGATTTGTCCTGGCCCTTTTTTAACCGATATGAACATTCCGATTGCGCATACGGAGGAAGGATTGAAATTTGTAGTGGGTGCCACAGCATTAGGTCGCTGGGGAGAATTAAAAGAAATTCAGGGAGCTGTGCTTTTGCTGGCTTCTGATGCAGGAACGTATATGTATGGAACCAATTTGTCGGTAGACGGCGGTTGGGTAGCAAGATAATTTATGTCATCAAGATTTATCAAACAAACAGCCATTATTTCGGGAGGAGCTGATGGTTTAGGAAAAGGGATCGCCTTACAAATTGCCGAAGAAGGAGGAAATGTTGTCCTGATGGACAACAATCAAAAAACATTGGATGCCACGGTAGCTGAATTTCAATCAGAAGGTTACCCGGTGATGGGTATTTTGGCAGATGTTTCGAATGAAGAAGATGTCAAAAAAGTATACCAACAGGCGGAG
>JBEGQV010000141.1:0-3998 GCA_041180785.1 Bacteroidota bacterium
GAATTGGATCCACATATTTTCATCGGTTCAGATTCTGCCGTTTTCTGGGGAATTTTAGCTTGGACAATCATATTTGGTCTAACTTTCTCAACGGTCCTTACCTTGGTGATTGTGCCATGTATGTATTACATTTCGGAGCGGATCAGGGAGAGATTTTAAGATGTATGGGTTATGGGTTATGAGTTATGGGTTATGAATATTTGGAAAATTGTCATAAATTCATAACTTATAACTCATAACCCATAGCTTATTTCAAAAATGCGTTTCCTGCTTTTACTTTTTATACCATTATCTGTATTTGCCCAATTATTTACCACTAATTTTAAGGGTGTTCAGTTGATTGCGGGAGTTCAGAATAACTCTTTTCAATACCGAGTTTATTTTCAAGGCAAGGAGGTAATAGCACCTTCTACTTTGGGGTTTGAATTAGCCAAGCCTGCTATTTCCTTATCAAATTTTGAGCTTATAAAAGTTGACTCTTCTATCTCTAATGCTGTTTGGAGACCAGTTTGGGGTGAAGAAGATGAAATCTATGATTTTCATAAAAAAATTGTTTTTCATTTAACAACGAAAGCAAAACCTTCGGTTTTGTTGGATATTGAATTTAGAATATCCAAGGAAGGCGCAGCCTTCCGCTATTTTTTCCCTAAACAAGAAAATCTTCAGCATTTTATCGTAAAAAATGAACAATCTACTTTTCAATTAAACGAAAATGCTACAGCGTTTTGGATTCCGGGCGACTACGATACCAACGAATATTTGTACAACACCACTCGCTTATCTGATGTAGATGCCCTTAAAGCTGCAGCTCAGGAAAAAGATATTGCCGTTACTTCTTTAGTAGATGGAAACACAATTCAAGTTCCTTTGATGTTGAAAAGTGATCGCGGATTGTATGTAAATATCCATGAAGCCGCCTTAATTGGGTATCCGGCTATGTTGTTGACCTTGGATAAGAAAAGTAATTCATTGACTAGTCATTTAGTACCTGATGCAGTAGGCAATAAAGCCTACTTAGAAACTGGATTTTCTACACCTTGGCGTGTGATAAATGTGGCAGAGAAAGCAAAAGATATCTTAGCTTCTCGATTCATTTTGAATTTAAATGAGCCAACAAAATTGACAAAAACCGATTGGATTAAGCCACAAAAATATATGGGTGTATGGTGGGAAATGCACATCGGGAAAGGCACTTGGCAATTGTCAGGTGGTAAACATGCGGCCACCACTGAAAATACGAAAAAATACATTGATTTTGCTGCCAAACATGGATTTGACGGTGTTTTAGTAGAGGGTTGGAATAAAGGTTGGGAAGATTGGTTTGGCAATTGGAAAGAAGAAGTGTTTGATTTTGTGAGTCCATACCCAGATTATCACCTTGCTCAATTGAAAGAATATGCCAAATCGAAGGGTATTAAATTGATCATGCATCATGAAACTTCTGGTGCTGTGACCAATTATGAGCGTCGGATGGACAAAGCCTTTCAATTCATGAATGCCAATGAGATCAATACTGTTAAAACGGGTTATGTAGGAAAGATAATTCCAAGGGGAGAGCACCACGACAGTCAGTGGATGGTGAATCATTACCAGCGCGTTGCGGAAAAAGCTGCAGAGTATAAAATAATGGTCGATGCCCATGAGCCCGTGCATCCGACGGGCCTACACCGAACATTTCCAAATTGGATGTCGAACGAAGCCGCACGAGGAACAGAATTTAATAATGCACCTACATTAGGAATTAACCCCGAGCACCAAACTATTTTGCCTTTTACTCGACTAATGGGTGGGCCGATGGATTATACCCCAGGCTTATTTCATTTTCAATTGAATCAATTTGAAAAGGATCGAACCCAGAAAGTATTGAGTACTTTAGCAAAACAACTAGCGTTATATATTACAATATATAGCCCTTTGCACATGGCTGCAGACTTGCCAGAAAACTATGAGAAGCATTTAGATGCTTTTCAGTTCATCAAAGATGTGCCGGTGAATTGGTCGGAAACAGTGGTATTGGATGCGGAACCTGGCGATTTTGTCGTGATGGCAAGAAGAGAAAAGAACAAAGGAAATTGGTATCTGGGAGGAATTACTGATGAAAATGCTCGAAAATTGTCAATACCTTTGAATTTTTTGAAACCGAATACAAACTACCAAGCCGTTTTATACCAAGATGGAGTAGATGCGCATTATGCTTCTAATCCGGCCAGTTATCAAATTACCAAACAAGAAGTGAATTCAAACTCAAATTTGGTCGTGGATTTGGCCGCGGGTGGTGGAATTGCCATTCAAATTTTAGAACTATGAAAAAATTACTTGTAAACTTCTTATTTCTTATTTTTTCCTTCTGTCTTCTTACTTCATCCTTCTTCCTTCAGGCCCAAGTGAAGCCTCATCGTGTGATTGTGATTATGACAGATGGCTTGCGTTGGCAAGATGTCTTTCGGGGAATGGATCCTGAAATCGCCAATAATAAAAAATTTCATCATGGGGATAGTCTACATATTTTCAAGAAATATTGGGCAAACACTTCCGAGGAAAGAAGGCAAAAATTGATGCCTTTTGTGTGGAATACGGTACTTTCTAAAGGCCAAATTCATGGTAACCGAGACAAAGGAAGTTTGATGAATGTAAGTAATCCGTATTGGTTTTCTTATCCAGGATATAGTGAATTAACCACGGGACAAGTGGATACGGCAGTGAATTCGAATGATTACCAACCCAATCCGAACACCAATTTTTTTGAACATTTAAATAGCTTGCCAACTTACAAAGGTAAGGTAGTCGCTTTTGGTGCATGGAATGCATTTGACCGGATATTGAACGAAAAAAGAGCTGGTTTTCCGGTAATCAATGCCTTTGATGAATATGTAAGTATAGGGAAAGATGCAAATGCTCAATTGTTAACAAATATGGTCAAAGATACGCATCGACCGTTTGGGACATCAGAAGTTTTAGATGTTTTTATGCATTACCAAATCATGCATTATTTGAAAAAAGAAAAACCATTGGCAACTTTTTTGTCATACGGTGATACCGATGAATTTGCACACGAAGGTAATTATTCTTATTATTTGGATGGTGCTCATGCTTTTGATAAATATCTAAGTGATATCTGGAATTTTATTCAAACAGATCCAGATTATAAGGATCAGACGACGGTATTAATTACCACAGATCATGGTCGAGGAGAGGTCATTAAATCTCAGTGGACTTCTCATGGTCAAAAAGTTTTAGATTCCCACCAAACTTGGTACATGATGCTTGGAAAGGGAGTTGCCAACTTGGGAGAAGTTTCAACCAAGGAGCAAACGTATACCAAGGATTTGATTCATCAAGTGGCCGACTTAATGGGGGTAGATTTTAAGAGTGTGAAGAAATAATATCATGTTGTTATCATATTAACAAGATGTTATCAAATTGTTATTAAAAGCACGAATAGGTTACAATTTCATAAAAATAGTAAAACATTGGCTTAATATTGCCGCCGTAAAGAATGATTAATTTTGCATTGTAAAAATGTTTGAATTAAGACAATGGAGGTAAAAGTCAATCGTTTGTTAAAGGTATTTCCTCATCTAATATTTGTGTTAGGTATTTCAATTGCCTGCCAAAATGAATCAAACTTAGTACCAATTCCAACCGTTCAAGTTCATGCGCCAATATATGCTACGAAAGGGGAGTCGGTGCAGATTAAGGCTACTTTGAAAGCAGAAGCTGGTTTGGAATATGTCGTAGTGTTTAAAAATGGAGTGGCTTTTGATGTCCTTAACTACGTTGGGCAAAAATCTGTAGATTATTCTAAATCCTATCAGGTCGAAGATATGCCAATCGGTTCCGTTGTAAATTTTACATTTCAGGTAACAGATCAAAATGGCAAATCCTCTGCTGTAAAATTATTCGAATTAAAGGTCAGATAATAATATTAAAATAATTATATTTTTATTGAATTTCAAATTTAACTATAAAGTAATATTTTGTTTATAATTTGTTAACAT
>JBEGQV010000142.1:0-4691 GCA_041180785.1 Bacteroidota bacterium
AAGGTAAAAAAGAAACCCAAAAGTGAAAATATAAAAAAGCCATTGTATTGAAAATGGAGAAAAAAATAGACAGATGCCAAATACCATTCTTGATGCGCAATTTGTTTCACCATCAGATAGACCAAACTACCCGTTCCAATACTAGAAACCATATTGAATACAAAGGCTGCTTTAAAAAATGGAATACCAGCTTGCTGTATATTCTGGTTGCAAATTCGCCAAAATAAGATACCAAAATAATAGGTCAACAGGGTCGTTGCACTTGAAAACACAATCGAGTACAAGCCATATCCTTGGAATAAAAAAGCAAATAACTGCGCATAGGAAAAGATGCTATTAAAAATCAAAATTCTTTGAAAAATTATATTTTGTTTTTCCGAGAATTTGGTTTGAAAAGTCAACACAATGCATGTCATAATCATTTGCCCAACCCAGCCTGCAAAGGCAAAATGTGAATGACTATGTAGCAAATGTTTCTGTTGAATCCAAGGCAAAGAAAAGGCAATTTTATAGCGTAGAATCACGCCTAAGAAAGCCAAAATCATCAGATTAATCAAAGACAATCTGACGACTAAATTGTTATACGTAAACTTACTCATAACCTTCTACATTATCCAAATATATCTTACGATCTTCAATTCGAACCACCTTTTTATCATTCAAATTACGAATCACACGAATAACCGTCTCTACCCTCAACCCAGTTAAATCGGCAATTTGTTGTCGAGTCAATAAAACCAATTGATCTTTTTCATCAACATACATGTTATGTTTCTTAAAATAAGTAAACACGGTTAAAATCAACTTTTCAGGATCATCAAATGCAATCTCTTTGTTCATGAAAAACTTGAATCGCACCATGGCAGCCAATCGATGTAAAAACTTTGCTTGAAGGCCCGGATTTGCAAGCATTAATTCTTGAAATTGTTCAATAGTCAATCGAATTACTTCCGATTTAACTAAAGCAAAGGCAGATGCTGCATAGGCACCCCCATCAAAAAGAGGTAACTCGCCGATAGGCTGTCCTGGCTCGATGATTCGTTGAATAAACTCTTTACCATCTTCTCCGATATTTACCCATTTGAATTGTCCGGAATGGACTTGGTAATAATATTGACATGCTGCCCCTTCCCAGAACAATGCTTCACCCTTTTCCACCGAGTGAAATTGCGCACCAAACGACAGGAGCAATTGAAGGTCAATCATCTTTTATATAATTCAGAACGAAGTTAGAGCACTTTCCAAGAAGGCAATTATGACTTGAATCATATTTGAATATGATTGTAATCATGTTGCACCTAGTTTATGATTGAACGCATAAACGCACCTTCTTATTGCCGGCTAATATTGTTCAAAAAATAAAACGATATGAAAAAGTTAATGCTTCTGTTTTTTGGCCTTTCCCTTTTTGCCTGTGGAAGTGGCAATTCTGATTCAAGTGAAAATAGTAATTCCGCTAATGCCTCCACCGAAGAATCTTCTGCTTCAGGTAATCCTTCCTATGATCCAAATCGCGGAGTGGGAAAATTCACAGATGTTGAGGTAAGCCCAACCTTAGATGCAGCCTTGGCAACAAAAGGGAAGAGTGCATTTGATGTAAAATGTAGTAGTTGTCACAAAACCACTGATGAAAAATTGGTGGGACCCGGATGGAAAGGGGTTACTCAACGACACAAACCTGCTTGGATCTTAAACTTCATGACCAACACAGATGAAATGATCAACAAAGACCCTGCTGTCCAAGCACAATTAGAACTTTGTTTGGTTCGTATGCCGAATCAAAATCTATCAGATGATGAGGCCAAATCTTTATTAGAATTTATGCGTCAAAACGACGGTGTTAAATAATCTTCTTTAAACAACAAAGTATATGAAAATGAATGTTACCAAAGTATTGATTCTTTTGGCAGCTGTAGGCGGGGGAGTTCTGTCTTGCAAGCCAAAGAATGCCGGCGATGCTTCTGCATCCGGAAATGCGCAAAAAGCCTATGTGGCACCTGGTAAATACGATGAGTTCTACAACTTCGTATCGGGTGGCTTCTCAGGACAAATGAGCGTTTATGGCCTACCTTCTGGTAGATTATTTCGAGTGATCCCTGTCTTTTCAGTAGACCCTGAAAAAGGTTACGGATACAGCGAAGAAACAAAACCTATGTTGAATACTTCGCATGGATTTGTTCCTTGGGACGACCTTCACCATACCGAACTTTCCCAAACCAATGGAGAAGTAGATGGCAAATGGGTATTTGGAAATGCAAATAACACACCACGTGTGGCGAGAATAGATCTAAAGAGTTTTAAAACTTCTGAAATCATCGAATTACCAAATAGTGCAGGTAATCACTCCTCTCCTTTTATCACCGAAAATACTGAATATGTAGTTGCTGGCACTCGTTTTTCTGTTCCGGCAGATGATGCAAATGGAGATGTACCGATCAACACTTATAAGCAAAACTTCAAGGGGTATGTGAGTTTTATCTCAGTGAAAAAAGAAACTGGCGACATGGATTTGGCTTTCCAAATTGAGCTTCCAGGTATCAATTTCGACCTTAGTCACGCAGGAAAAGGCAAATCACATGGTTGGTTCTTCTTCTCTTGCTACAATACCGAACAAGCCAACTCTTTGTTGGAGGTAAATGCTTCTCAAAAAGACAAGGACTTTATCATGGCCGTGAATTGGAAAAAAGCTGAAGAATACATCAAAGCTGGTAAAGGAAGAAAAGTAAAAGCAAATTACGCACACAACAAGTATAATGAAAAAACACATACTGCTACTTCTGAGATGAAAAGCGAAGTATTGGTGTTAGATGCGAAGACCTTGAAAGACATTTGCTATTTCATTCCTTGTCCGAAATCCCCACACGGATGCGACGTGGATCCAACTGGCGAGTACATCGTAGGTTCTGGAAAATTGGCAGCATTGATCCCTGTTTTCAGCTTCGACAAAATCCAGTCTGCAATTCAATCCAAAGCATTTGAAGGCGAATACGATGGAATTCCTGTAATCAAATATGACGCTGCCTTGTATGGTGAAGTGAAAAAACCAGGCTTAGGGCCATTGCATACCGAATTTGATGGCAAGGGAAATGCTTACACTACTTTCTTCGTATCCTCTGAAGTAGTAAAATGGAACATCAAAGATTTGAAAGTATTGGATAGAGCACCAACTTTCTATTCAGTGGGTCACTTATGTATCCCAGGCGGTGACAGCAAAAAACCAAATGCGAAATACTTAATTGCCTACAACAAAATCACCAAAGACCGTTACATTCCAACTGGACCAGAATTAACTCAAAGTGCGCAATTGTACGATATCAGTGGAGATAAAATGGAAATGATTCTCGACTTCCCAACCATTGGTGAACCGCACTACGCACAGGCGGTTTCAGCAGATTTATTAAAAGAAAAATCATTGAAATTCTATAAAATCGATGAAAATAGTAATAAATACGTGACAAAAGGCGAAAAAGAATCCAAAGTGGTCCGACAAGGAAACGAGGTTCATGTGTACATGACTTCCATCCGTTCCCACTTCTCGCCAGACAACATTGAAGGCATCAAAATGGGTGATGTGGTGTACTTCCACGTTACCAACTTAGAGCAAGACTGGGATGTGCCACATGGATTTGCTGTAAAAGGTGCTGTTAATGCTGAATTACTCATCATGCCAGGTGAAACACAAACCTTGAAATGGGTACCTGATCGCGTAGGGATTTTCCCAATCTATTGTACCGACTTCTGTAGTGCACTTCACCAAGAAATGCAGGGATATGTAAGGGTTTCTCCCAAAGGAAGTTCCGTACCGATCAGCTTTAGTTTAGGCAAAACCAATGCAGTAGCGAATAAATAAAAACCAATCGGGCACCTTTCGGTGCCCGATTATCCAAAACATGACAATTATGAAAAAGTTATCCTTAATCATTGCTTGTGCGGGAATGTTTGTGATGGGTGCCTGTTCAAGTGATAGTTCGACTCAATCAACCGAATCGTCTACAGAGGCGGTTGCTGGTGGACAAGAAAATGTAAAAGACGACGATTCCCAACAGGATGTCGTAAAAGTTGCCGTTGGTTCCAAAGACCATACAACATTAGTAGCTGCCTTAAAACAAGCAGATTTAGTAACCTCCTTATCCAACGCGGGTCCATTTACCGTATTTGCACCTACAAATGCAGCTTTCGACAAAGTTGACAAAGCAACCTTAGATGGTCTAATGACCGATGCACAAAAAGAAGCCTTACAAGATATTTTACAATACCATGTGACCGTTTCCGCAATTCCTACAGAACAATTACAAGATGGACAGTCGCTCGGCATGGTGAATGGTCAAAACGTAACCGTATCTGTAAAAAATGGCAAAATTATGTTAAATAATGCTGCCACTATTGTTGCCTCAGTTAGAGCCTCTAATGGTTGGGTTCATGTAATTGATGGCGTTTTATTGCCGCCTAAAAAATAAAAATTATGAAAAGTGCATCATTGAATACCAGCAGTAGGATTATCCTATTTATCTCTGCCTTCATCCTTTTGGCCGTAAACTTTTTACCCATTTGGCGAATAGAATTGGACGCACCCCAATATCCAGAAGGATTAGCGCTTCAAATTTATGCAGACGATATCAAAGGAAATGTTGACATCATCAACGGTTTGAATCACTACATTGGCATGAAAACCCTTCACAAAGAAGATTTCA
>JBEGQV010000143.1:0-22065 GCA_041180785.1 Bacteroidota bacterium
CAGGTATCTACGCATTTATAGAGACGTTTAATGCCAAGGCCATTTCGTTTGTCAAACACTTCCGATTCTAAACAACGTAAGGCATGAGCAATCTGACGATCTGCAAAACCTTTGTGTTTTGCCTCTTCCAATAATTCTTTTGGAACATTGGATAAATTATATTTTTCTAATTCTTTTTCAACACGTACTAAATCTTCTACCTGGTTCAAGAACCATTTGTCGATTTTCGTAAGTTCTAAAATTGTCTTAAAGGAGATGCCCATTTTGAAAGCATCATAAATATGGAACAATCTGTTCCAGCTTGGATTCGCCAAGGAGTCTAAGATAGCTTCCTGGTTTTTCAATTCTTTTCCATCTGCTCCAAGGCCATTTCGCTTAATTTCTAAACCTTGACATGCTTTTTGTAAAGCTTCTTGGAAATTGCGGCCAATTCCCATCGTTTCTCCAACCGACTTCATTTGTAATCCCAATGAACGATCTGCACCTTTGAATTTATCAAAGTTCCAGCGAGGGACCTTTACAATCACATAATCTAATGCTGGCTCGAAATAGGCAGAAGTAGTACCTGTGATGGCATTTGTTAATTCATCTAAATTGTAACCAATAGCCATTTTTGCTGCAATCTTAGCAATGGGATACCCCGTTGCTTTGGAGGCCAAAGCGGATGAACGACTCACACGCGGATTGATTTCAATCGCGATGATGTCGTCATTTTCTGGATTTAAGGCAAATTGAACGTTACATCCTCCTGCGAATTTACCAATTGCGTTCATCATGTTTATGGCCATGTCGCGCATTTTTTGGTAAACAGTATCTGGTAAGGTCATGGCAGGAGCCACCGTGATGGAATCACCTGTATGAATACCCATTGGATCGAAGTTTTCGATCGAACAGATAATAATTACATTACCTAAATTATCACGTAACAATTCTAATTCATATTCTTTCCAACCCATGATGGATTGTTCTACCAACACTTCATGTGTTGGCGATGCGTGTAAGCCTTTGTTTAAGGCAGCATCAAAATCTTTTGGATCATTAACAAATCCACCACCTGTTCCACCTAAGGTGAAAGACGGACGGATCACTAAAGGGAATCCCGTTTCTTGTGCAATTTCTTTTCCCTCCAGAAAAGAGCGTGCGGTACGTCCTTTACATACACCAACGCCAATTTCAAGCATCTTTAAACGGAATTTCTCGCGATCTTCTGTTGTTTCGATAGCTTTGATATCAACTCCAATAATTCGAACATTGTATTTTTCCCAAATTCCTGCGGCATCACAATCGATTGCAAGATTCAGGGCTGTTTGTCCACCCATCGTTGGTAAAACCGCGTCAATGTTGTGATTTTCCAGAATTTCAATGATGGAAGCTTTTTCAAGCGGCTTTAAATACACATGATCCGCATTGATCGGATCGGTCATGATCGTAGCTGGATTGGAGTTGATTAAAATCACTTCAATACCTTCTTCTCGCAAGGATCTTGCAGCTTGAGAACCCGAATAATCGAATTCGCAGGCTTGACCAATAACGATGGGACCAGAACCAATAATGAGGACAGATTTGATGGAATTATCTTTAGGCACTTGATTGTATTTTTTAAAAGATTCAACAAAACCTTTTTGAACATTAATTGCTAGGCTCAAAAATTGTACAAAGTTAATAGTTGAAAGGCAAAAAATCCCTTATTTTTGAAAATTAAATTTCAAAAGGTGATAAAAATTTTAGTGGCTTGTGATGAAAAGCGTGTAATTGGTAAAAATAATACCTTGATTTGGCATTTACCTGCCGATTTAAAGCGATTTAAGGAGCTTACCACAGGGAATGTGATCATCATGGGTCGCAAGACATTTGACTCCATCGGTAGGCCATTACCCAACCGCTTGAACATCGTCATTACCCGTCAAACCAATTATCAACAAGAGGGTGTCATAATTGTACATTCTTTAGAAGAAGCTATCTTAAAAGCAAAAAGTTTACACCGCGGAGATATTTATATTGTTGGTGGAGCAGAAATCTATCAAATGGCTATGAAATTGGCTGATGAAATTGAGGTAACTTTGTTGCATGATATTTTTGATGGAGATGCATTTTTCCCTGAAATTGATCCAACTATATGGAAAGAGATATCGAGTGAAAGAGGAGTGACGGATGAGAAGAATCCGTATCAATATTCTTTTAAGAAGTATAAAAAAGTGAGCAAGTGAGCAAAGTGAGCAAGTGAGCTAAAAATTCGTTTAACACATAACCCATAACTCAAAACCCATACCTCAAGCCAATTGAATAGAAAAATTGCCCTTTCAGAATCCCCGCTTTCCATAGATGAGCAATACCAATTTCTTCGCGATGACGAGGTGGGTGGGATTTGTCTGTTTATTGGTACCATTCGCAATAAAAATTTGGACAAAGGTGTAGAGCGTTTGGAAATGGAGGCCTATCCTCCGATGGCAGTTAAGCAAATTGAATTACTTTGCGACCAAGCCGAACAAAAGTGGAATATTAAAAAATCTGTGGTGGTGCACCGAACTGGTAAATTGGCTATTGGCGATATTGCTGTGATTATTGGAGTGGCCTCTGTTCATCGACCTGAAGCATTTGAGGCTTGTCGCTGGTTGATTGATGAATTGAAAAAGGAAGTGCCTATTTGGAAAAATGAATTTTACGAAGATGGTTCGTCTTGGTTGGTACCCCATCCTTGAGCCACCATTAAATTGCAACCGCGTTGCTCGGAGTTGTCGAATCTACCTAATACCTTAAATAGATGGCCTGATGCATCGAGGCTTCCCAGATCTTTGGTTTCGATAAAACTGCAGGAATCGATATTGCCCAAATCGATTACTTTGATGCCTCCCACTTTCCCCACTTTTGAAACTAATGAAAAAGGATCTGTTACTTCGCGTAACATGATTTTCATCGAAAAACCTGGTTCGAAAATTCCGTTGGATGTGGAATAAGCTTGTGAAAAAAGCTCCGTCATACCATATTCCGAAGCCACCGAACCAAAACCCATCCGGGTTTTGATGATCTCGTGAACCTGTTCACGAGTTAATTCTTCTCTTCGGCCCTTCATTCCACCTGTTTCCATGATCATGATTTGACCACGATCAATGGCTTCTTGTAAAAAGGAAAAATCCGATTGCGCATCGATCCAATCCAAAATGCCAAAGGTTACGCCAATCAGCCAAATTTTTCGGTTACTTTGAATAGCTCTTTTGAGTTGATTCGTTAATTCATCGTATTGGTTCAAGAAAAATCCTGACAAATCCGAATGCGAATCCTTGATGAAATAATCCATCATCGCTACCAATGAAGAGGTGCTTCTTTCTAAATACGAAGGCAAAAGCGCAAAAATATGGTAGTTGTTTATCGAATCAAATTGTTCTTCGAATATTCTTTTGGCAATTTGATGGTAAAAATGAAGATCAGTAACCGGATGTTTGGAAGGTGTTTGCCCAGTTGTACCCGAACTTTCAAATTCGGTAATGATGGGAGCAAATCCCGTTTGAATAGTATAATTTTTAAAGAGTTCAATCGGTAAAAAAGGTATTTTTTCTAACGATTCAATGGTTTTTGGATCACACTTGAGCAATCGTAAATAGGTTGCATAAATGGGATTGAACTGGCTTTGATAATAGAATACCTTCAGGGCAGTAGAATCGAAATTCTTTTTGTCCAATGCCAGTACTTCCTTTTTCAAAGAAAGCATCAGGGGTTCCCATACTTCTGCCGCCAATTCCATTCGTAAAAATTATTGTACAAAATTAGAGCAAATCATTAACTTTACGCATTGTTGTTTTAACATGCATCAAAAATTTAGTTATTTTTTAGGAATACTAGTCTTTTCGGTTCTTTTTACCTCCTGTGTACAAGAACCTGAATATTCCAATATTCCAGAAATTGGGTTTGAATCCATTACGAAAATTAATAAGGTGAGTGATAATGGATTTGGTGAAAAAACAAAAATCGATTCCCTCATCATGCGAATTAATTTCAAGGATGGTGATGGCGATTTAGGAATTACGGATGCTGAAATTAAATCCAATCCCAAATACAAAGACTTTAAGAATTTTATTGTCGAAACATATTTACAACGAAATGGGAAATTTGAATTATTAAATTTGAATCCAGCCTTAGGTGGCTTGGTCAATTTTAAATTTAAACCTAATCAGAAAGCAGGACCTATTGAAGGGACCATCGATTATTCCTCTCAATTTGTGTATGCTTTTTATAAAGGATATTCCCCCTTATTTACCCCCAAAAACGACACGCTGAAATTTAAAATTCAAATTGTAGATAATGCATTTCATCAAAGCAACGTGGTAGAAACAACACCTGTTGTGATTTTTCAAAACTAATTAATTATGAACAAAAAGTGTTTTTACACCGGTAATTTCTTACTTCTTATTTCTTACTTCTTATTTCTTACCTCTTCTGTTTTTGCTCAAAAGTCAGTAAGTTTAGAAGATATTTGGAAAAATTATACCTTCCGACAAAATTCCATTCAGAATTTTAATTGGACAGCTGATGGAAAGCATTATGCAGCGTTAAAAGAAGGTAAAATTATTACCTATGATGCAGTTGATCCTTTAAAGTTTGAAGTGCTGTTTGATCAAAATCAGCTAACCACAGCTGATGGGAAGAAAATTCAAATGCAAAGTTTTACCTTGTCGAAAGATGAACAAAAAATTTTAATTGAGACGGAATCAGAACAGATTTATCGAAGAAGTTCGAAAGAGAATAATTATGTTTTTGACCGTTCGGCAAAAACATTAAAGCCGCTCTCCACAAAAGGTAAGCAAATGCACGCCAGCTTCTCACCTGATGGTAATCAGGTGGCCTTTGTTCGTGAAAATAATATATATGTAGTTGATTTAAAAACTGGACAAGAAAAGGCTATTACGACATCCGGACAAAAAAATAAAATCATTCATGGGGCTTGTGATTGGGTATATGAAGAAGAATTTTCATTTGCTCAGGCATTTTTCTGGTCGCCCGACAGCAAAAAAATTGCTTTTTATACGTTCAATGAGGAAAAAGTACCCGAATATAATATGCAAATGTGGGGCGATTTGTATCCCAAAGATTATCGTTACAAGTATCCAAAAGCTGGGGAGTCAAATTCTGTTGTCAGCATTTCAATTTATCAATTACCTACTGCTAAGACGGTAAAGGTAGACGTTGGTCCTGAAACGAATCAATACATTGCACGTATTAAATGGACAAATGATGCCAATACACTATCCATGATGCGATTGAATCGCTTGCAGAATCATTTGGATTTATTACATGCCAATGCGCAGACGGGAAAAAGTACCTTGGTGTATCAGGAAGACAGCAAGACCTCTTTAGAAATTGAATCCATTGGGGATGATTTGACCTATTTAAAAGATAATAAACATTTTGTATTTACTTCTGAGAAGAGTGGATTTAAGCATTTGTATATGGGTGAAATTACTTCAGGACAATTAACGCCTATTACGCAAGGAAATTGGGAAGTAGCAGATGTATATGGAGTAGATGAAAAAAATCAAGTAATTTATTTTTCCTCTGCCGAAATTTCACCCATTCAGCGTGAAGTGTATCAAATTAAATTTGATGGAAGTGGAAAGGTATTGTTGTCGCAAAAGGGTGGCATGAATTCGGTCAATTTCAGTTCTGATTTTTCTTTGTACACCTTACACCATACCTCTGCAACAGAACCCTTACGCATTGAATTGAAGAATTATAAAGGGGAAGTGGTGCGTGTCTTAGAGGAAAATACCAAATTAAAGCAGCAATTTAAAGAATATGGGTTTTCTTTTAGAGAATTTATCAAGGTGCCCATTGATGGAGGAGTAGAGCTGAATGCTTATTGGATTCGCCCGAAGAACTTTGATGCAAATAAAAAATATCCAGTGCTGATGCATGTATATGGTGGACCAGGCTCACAGCAAGTATTGGATACTTGGGGTAGTCAAGATTTTATCTGGTACCAGCATTTATTAGACAAAGGTTATTTGATTTTCTGTGTAGATAATAGAGGTACAGGAGCAAGAGGAGTAGATTTTAAACGTATCACATATAAAAATTTAGGAAAGATTGAGGTGCAGGATCAAATCGCTGCTGCGAAGTGGATTGGTAAATTACCCTATGTAGATGCAGGAAGAATTGGTATTTGGGGTTGGAGTTACGGAGGGTATATGTCTTCTAATTGTTTGATGCAAGGTGCAGATGTGTTCAAGGCAGCTATTTCGGTTGCTCCTGTAACCAACTGGCGTTTTTACGATTCCATTTACACGGAAAGATACCAAGGATTACCTCAAGACAATGCCTCGGGATATGATGATAATTCTCCAGTGAGTCATGTAAATAAATTGAAAGGGAATTTATTGTTAGTGCATGGCACGGGTGACGACAATGTGCACTTCCAAAATGCAGTTGCCTTACAAGAAGCGCTCATCAAAGCCAATAAGCAATTTGAAAGTTTCTATTATCCAAACAGAAATCACGGCATCTCTGGCGGAGTAACCCGATTGCATTTGTATCAGATGATGACGGAGTTTTTGATGAGAAAACTTTAAAAAGGAAGAAGTAAGAAGGAAAAAATTATTACTTATTCCTTCTTACTTTAACACTGCTATTACAGTTTCCCCACCCACTGGCTTATCATTTAAATTAACGCAAATTTCAGCGTCTAAAGGTAAAAAGATATCGATGCGAGAGCCGAATTTAATGAATCCGAATTCATTGCCTTGGGTAACCGCATCGCCTTCTTTTACATACCAGCATATACGCTTGGCTAAGGCGCCTGCAATCTGACGGAATAACACTTCTGTACCTGCTTCGTTCTTTACAACTACTGTGGTACGTTCATTTTCGGTACTTGATTTTGGATGCCAAGCTACTAAATACTTGCCTGGGTGGTATTTGAAATAAGATACAATTCCTGAAATGGGATTGAAGTTTACGTGCACATTGATGGGCGACATGAAGATGGAAACTTGTCTCCTTGGACCTTTAAAATATTCCGATTCTACTGTTTCTTCAATCACCACTACTTTGCCATCTGCCGGTGCGATCACTTGATTTGGATTTATTGGAGTGACACGCTTTGGTACTCTAAAAAATTGAAGAATGACTAAATAAAAAAGAGAGGTAATTACAATTACGATTTCCCTTGCATAAGCTGCTTCTGGGAAAAAATAAGCCATTGCACTGTTAATGGCAAGGACAATCAATAAGGAACTGATTAATAAACTTCTACCTTCTCTATGTATCGTCATGGGAATAAATTCTTCTTGTTATAGGGCTATAAGCCTTCAAAATTACATTATTATTTGAAGAAATCCTATTTTTAAGTGCTATGAGGGCATTGGCTATAAAGAAAGCAATTCCTTGAAACGAATCGATTGTCTTCTGGAGATTTCGATTTTTTCGCCTTTCCCGGCTAAGGTTACTTGCAATCCACCTGAAAACCAAGGTTCTATTTTTTCGATAAAATGTAAATTGATGATGTGTTTACGATTGGCTCTAAAGAAAACTTTGGGGTCCAAACGTTCTTCTAAGGCATTTAATGATTTTAATACTAATGGTTTTTGGTCGTCAAAGAACAAACGGACATAATTACCCATTGATTCACATAATCGAACTTTGTCTAATCGAACGAACCAACATTTTTCGCCATCTTTTACGAAAATTTGATCATTTGCTCCTAAGTATAATTCTTTCCGGAGTTCACTTATTTCATCTTGTTTCTTCTGGTGTCCTAATCGTTTTTCTAATTTTTGAATGGCTTCACTGAGTCGGCTCAATTCGATCGGCTTCAATAAATAATCTAAAGCATTTACTTCAAATGCTTTTAGGGCAAATTCATTGTAGGCTGTCGTAAAAATCACTTCCGGTAAAAATCCTTCCCATTCTTCTAGCCATTCAAAGCCCGTTTTGCCAGGCATTTGTATATCCAAAAAAATCACATCAGGTTGATGGTCTTCAATTAATTTTTCGCCCTCATCAGTGTTTGCGGCTTCTGCAACAACCTGTATTTGCGGAAAATTTTCTAATAAATGTTTTAATTCTGCTCTGGCGAGTCGTTCGTCGTCGATGATAATTGCATTCATAAGGAATATTAGTTAGCTGCAAGAAATGGGATGATTAAATGTGCCTCAACCTGATTGTTTGCTATGGTATGTAAATGTAAACTTGCTTGGTCGCCAAACATTAATTGTATACGATGTTTGGAATTTTCTAATCCTAATCCAGTGCCAATTTGCGTATGTTCATCTTCCATCTTTCCTGGATTTTGTACTCGAATATCTAGCAAGTCATCGGCTTTAGAAATGATGATACGGATGGTACCTCCATTCTTTACTTTTGAAATGCCATGTTTAATGCTGTTTTCTACTAATGTTTGAATGATCATAGGAGGAATTTGAACTTTATCGCATGCACAGTTTAATTGAATATCATATTTTAGTCGTTCTTCATAACGAATGATTTCAAGTTCCAAATAATCTTTAATGGTTTCAATTTCCTCTGAAAGTGGAATGGTTTTTTTGCGTTCCGTTAGGAGGGAATTGCGAAGCAATTTCGATAACTGGTTAATACTATTTCTTGCCTTTTGTGGATTTTCTAAAATCAATGCACGGATACTATTCAACGCATTGAACACAAAATGAGGATTCATTTGTGCTCTTAATACCCGACCTTCTGACTCTTGAACTGCCATTTCCAATTGGTCGTTTTTGCGCTGCATCAGGAGCTGACGCTGTGAATACTTATAAAAAAAGTAAATGAGCAGCCAAATGGTAACTGGCTTGGCAAAATTTAAAAAAATTTGTAATAATTGGAATATACTAATTGTTGAGGCATTAAATTGTTGATTTGTTTGATCTCCAATAATATATAAATCTAGTGCAATATTGACGAGTGTGAAGATGGATGAAATGATGATTAATGCAAATAATTCGATTTCCGACAAGGGAATATTTTTTTTCTCCTGCCACAGATATTTTTCACTCAATATTCGGTAGGAATGCGTTAGGCCGATACCTAAAAAAATATTAACAATAGAGGAATATATCCAAGCCAAATTCCATCCAAATTGGTTGATGTATAAAAGGGCCTCATTCATCGACCATGCGGTCCATGCGATAATTTGAAATCGCCAATACAGTTTTTTTCTTTCTAAGCCCATGCCAAGCTATGAAGTTACAAAATGATGTATGATTTCAAAACAAAATGTGTTGAAAGGCTTAAAAAGGCGTGAAAGTGCCTTTTAGGTGTTGTAAGTGTTTGGTATTGCAAGCGTCAATTAGTTTGAATTTACCTTCAGCATAGTGGTATTGGATGTGGTAGAGGCATAGATTGGTGTGTCGATACTCATCCATGTGATGTAGCGGTTTATCAAAAAGATAGGTTAACAATACGCGCATGGCTCTGCCATGCATGGCGATAAGGATATTACGTTCTTCTGGCCTAGACAACATGATGTCAATGACCGGTTTTTGTCTTTCTAACACTTGCAGGGGACTTTCTCCTTCTTCCGATGGAATATGGGTATGTCCGGCACGCCAGGTTTTTACCAAGTTTCTGTAATAGGTTTGGTCTTCTTCGGTTGACTCCTTTCCTTCCTTATTTCCCCAAGATATTTCGTTTAATCCTTCGTGTTGTTCCCATGAAATGCCTTGATCAATGAAGCCCTGAACGGACTGATGGGTTCTTTTTAATTTGGAAGTATAAATTTTATCAAAATTCAAGTGCTTATAATACGCAAAAAAGGAGGCAGCTTGTTGCTGACCTAATTCATTTAAATCGCTATCTATACCACTTCCTTGCACCATACCCAATCGATTAAAGGCGGTTTCTCCATGACGAATTAAATAAATGTCTTTCACCGAATGCATATTATTTTTAGAATTTTAGATTGAAATCGTAAAATTATACCGAATTTTACGTAGCAAAAGTAACACATTTATGTTTAAGGTTGAAGGTAATTCGTTGGCACAATTAAATGAACTTTCCAAAGGGAATATGTTGGAGTACTTGGGGATAGAATTTACCGAGTTTACTGCGGCCTATTTAAAAGGAACGATGCCGGTAGATCATCGGACAAAGCAACCTTTTGGTCTTTTGCATGGGGGTGCGTCAGTTGTTTTAGCAGAAACCTTGGGATCTGTTGCTGCCAATTTTGCCTTAAAAGATCCTGCAAACGAAATGGCCGTTGGCGTAGAAATTAATGCGAATCATTTGAAGTCGGCACGCGGAGGTTTAGTAACAGGCATTTGTACACCGATTCGAATTGGTTCTACCATGCATGTATATGAGATCAGGATCCAAAATGATCAAGAGGAATTAATTTGTGTGAGTCGAATTACCGTTGCAATTGTTCGTAGAAAATAACAGATGAGTGAGTTGGGAATATCGTTAGAGGAGGCTCTTCAGTCACATTGGAAATCACAGCAAGAGCAGGGGAAAGCGCAGGCGATTTGGCGACTACCTCATTCGGATCAATTTCATTTGGTACAATCAGATGGACAAGGTCGAAAGGTATCCATTTCAGACATTGAAAATCTTGGGAATGGATTTGTTGCTGCATCTTTTGCAGGGGCTGTTCATTTTATTGATTCAGCTAAGCATTTTTTTGGCACGATTCCAATAGGCGATTGTCCAGTTTTCAATAACCAAGTAGAGGTGTCTAATGCGTCTAAGCCTTATTTTATCGAATGGGTGGCGAAAAGTATAGAGGCAATTCAACAAGGACATTTTCAGAAAGTGGTATTATCCAGAACGGATGAGACCTTGTTACCAGCATTTGATTTATACGAAGCTTTTTTGAAATTAGCGAAAGCATATCCCAATGCTTTTGTGTCAGCATTCTTTATTCCTGAACAAGGGGCAATTTGGTTATGTGCAACACCGGAGGTGTTGGTGCAACAAAATGCCGAAGGCATTTTTAAGACGGTATCACTCGCAGGGACTCAAACTGCCTTGGACCCTCAAGGAAATCCTATTTCTCCCCAGCAAGCATCTTGGACTCAAAAAGAAATCGAAGAACAGGCATTTGTCAGTAGATATATTATTGAATGTTTCAAACGAATTCGATTGCGAGAATATGTAGAAAATGGCCCAAAAACGGTTTTGGCTGGCAATTTGATGCATTTAAAATCAGAGTTTCTTGTGGATACCAAGACGCTTGGCGTAGCACATTTGGCTACCAATATGTTGGAAATGTTACATCCAACTTCCGCAGTTTGTGGGACGCCCAAAGTGGAGGCAATGGGATGGATTGCACAAGCCGAAAAACATGACCGTGAAATGTATGCCGGATTTTTAGGTCCAATTGGTTTTGAACAATCGGTGAATATATTTGTAAACCTTCGAACAGTAAAAATAAAGAATCAGCAGGCTACTTTTTATGCGGGATGCGGTATTACAGAAGATTCTATACCTGAAAAAGAGTGGGAGGAGACGTCGATGAAATGTAGGACTTTGAAGGGGATTTTAATGTCCTCTTAATTTTTCCTCTTTTTTGGTGGGTTTTTCACCTGTGATTGTCACTTTTACTAATTCAATTTTAGCGTCTTTGGTGGTTAAAATGCGGAAGCTGAAGGGGTCTAATGTAATGATTTCATGCTCTTTCGGGATGTCTTCGTAGATCGACAAAAGTAAGCCACCTAATGTTTCGTATTCACCCTCAGGCAGGGCCCAATCATACTTTTCATTTAAATAATCGATTTCATGTCGGGCAGAAAGGATGTAATTTTTATCATCAATTACTTTCTCTGTCCAATCTTCAGAATCATCATACTCGTCTTGTATTTCACCAAAGATTTGTTCCATGACATCTTCCATGGAAACCAGTCCGGAGGTACTTCCAAATTCATCTACCACTAAAGCCAACGATTTTCTTTCTTTAGAAAATTTAATCATTAAATCGTTTGCAGGCATAGCCTCTGGAACGATGGGAATGCTTGTCAGGATGGATTGAATGTCTTTAGGTTTTTTAAACAATGCCAATGAATGGCAATAGCCAATGACATCCTCTAAATTGTCTTTGTATACTAATACTTTGGAATGTCCACTTTCAATGAATATTTTTTGTAATCCTTCAATGCCTTCTTCTAATTCGATGGCAGTAATTTCTGTACGAGGGATCATGCAATCGCGAACTTTTACTTCTTTAAATTCCAATGCATTGTGGAATATTTTGGTGTCAACCTCGGCTTCCTCTTCGGTAGAAACCTTACGATTTAAATTTTGGATGTAATTATTTAAATCGGTCAGTCCGAAGGCAGGTTTTTCTTCTGAATAAGGTAATCGCATGACTTTGGTGATGAACCATTTGGATAAACCAACAGTAGCCCAAACCAACGGGAACATCAGCATGTAAACAATCCAAATTGGAATGGCTAAGAATTCTAATATTGCATCTGGATTAATCAGGAAAACACTTTTAGGCGTAAATTCTGAAGTGGTTAAAATTAAAATAGTTGCTAAAATAGAAGCAATTAATCGGGCTACTAATTCATTGCTGATGATTGGGATGAATTGTTGGATGGCATGATGTAAAAATTCTTCCATGAAAATACCATATGCCACAAGTGATAAGGTATTTCCAATCAACATGGTTCCAATAAATCGAGAAGGATGTTGGTTAAAATTGGAAATAATCTTGGCACTTAAAATATTTTGTTTGGCTTTTAATTCAAAATATAATTTATTGCTGGAAACAAAGGCCATTTCAACACCAGAGAAAAAAGCAGAAAAGATCATCGAGACGATGATCGCAATAATTTCTGATTGTTGTATCGTTAGACTGGAAGGTTCCATGAGGATTATTTTTTAGCCTTTGATTTTTTGGGAGACTTTGGTTTATCTTTTTGCTCTTTTTCTTGCTGCGTTCGTATATTTTTTTGGTATTGGTAATAAAACAAGCACCCAACCGACCACATTAACCAGGTGTAGTGAAAAAATAATTCGTGCCAAAATTTTCCCCGAATTTCTACAGGCGTTGGGGCATTTAGATCGATGATCCAAATGATCAAAAATCCAATTCCAGCTGATAAACCTATAATTTCTTTGAAAGACATATTAACTAGCTTGGGGTTTTAGGTGTCGGAAAGTGGATAAGAATAATCCAACAAAGATTAAAATAGATCCGATCCACACCAAATTGATGTAGGGCTTTTCCAATGCTTTTATGATGATTAAATCCTGTTGCGTTGTATTTACAGCAAAACTGAATTGTCCAGTTTTTGGATTGATCGAAGTGAATTTAATTTTAATACCTGTTTCTTCATTTTCAAAGGCAGGCATGGCAACCATTCCGTCTTTGATGACAAAAACAGGATTTAAGACATGGTTTTCAGCATTTTTCCCCAAGACCTTGATTGTTGCCTGTACTGCTGCATCATTGGGTCCTAAGTCAATTCCCTCAAATTTCTCGATTCGACCTACATTTTCCAAGACGGCTACAAAATCGTTGATGTACAATGTATCGCCCATACTTGCCGTATAATCTTGTGTAGCTGACCATTGTTTCTCGTCACCAGCCTCTGTAGCTAAACGTGGGTCAAGCGAGACATAGGTATAAATATCTTGACCAAAGCCGTGTTTAATGTCGGGTGAAATGGCAGTCCCCATTTTAGGATTTACTTGCCACCTTGGATATAAGGATACGGCTTTTCCTTCTTTATTCTTAAATTCAAGTTCGTAATAGGTGTTTTCCGGTTCAACGATAATGGTATCTCCTTTTTTGGCAATCTCTTTACCATTTTGTTGAATATCTTTCAGCGCAACCGCTCTAAAATCTCCTTCTATGAGTTCAAAATCTTTTCGATTAAAGTAGCCTGCATGCTCTCTTAGAGCTATTTTTCGACCTTTATAGGTAACCAAATAATCTTGCATTTGTGCACCCTGGCCTAGCCATAGAGGAAGGTTTTCTTTGTTCTCTTTGTTGTTGTCTTTGGTGAATTCTTCTGATTTATTGGAGATGGCAAATCCTGAATTGTTTAGCGAAACTACTTTTGAATATCCTGCAGAAAATAAAATGCCAATTAACATCACCGCCAAGCCCAGGTGAGCCGTGGCTCCGCCCGACAAGCTTGCTTTTTGTTTGATCAGATGAATCAGAATTTGTCCATTGGCTACTAAGGCAAATAAACCACTCCACATCAATGCGATGTAAGGGATGGTATAAATTTTACCGATATTAACTGCTAAAACCGTAAAAAACGTGGCAGCTAAAAGAGCGGTGTTCAAGGCTTTCCATTTGGAGCCTTGTTTGATTTTTCCCCACCAAATAAACTGGGCAATGGCACTAATGATGGCGATTACTATGTAAATCCAAATTTGAATTTTGCTGTAATGTTCTACCTGATCTGCCGGAAGAGCAATATTTGAAACAAAACCGAAGGCTTCTGCAATTTTGTTATAAACCGGAATGGAGGTAGTAAATGTTAATTGAAAAGCAGATAATCCTAAAATAGATGCTCCTAAGAAAATCCAAAATTCTCGATGGTAGATTCCCAATTCTTTTTCGTCAGTACCCAACTTTTTCCATTTATAGATGGATAATCCAATGGAAGCAAAAAGGAAAGTAAACAGGTATAAAAGTAATTGTCCTGATAAGCCTAAATCGGTAAAGGAGTGTACAGAGGCGTTTCCTAAAATTCCGGAACGATTCAAAAAGGTTGAATATAAAACTAAAATAAAGGTAGTAATGATTAAAATGACAGATGTCTTTAAGGCAGTAGAAGACGTTTTTGCCGAGACCATGGTATGGATGGCCGCTATCAGGACGAGCCAGGGTACAAAGGAGGCATTTTCAACTGGATCCCAGTTCCAATAACCACCAAAGTTTAACGTTTCATAAGCCCAATAGGCGCCCATCATGATACCGATACCTAGGATAGCTGCCCCAAAAGATGCCCAAGGTAATGCAGGTTTGATCCATTCTTTTACCTGGTTCGTCCATAGTCCTGCCATTAAAAAGGCAAATGGTACTAACGTTAAGGCAAATCCTAAAAACAAGGTAGGTGGATGGATGACCATCCAATAGTTCTGAAGCAAGGGATTTAATCCTCTGCCATCTTTGGGGATGAAATTTGGCTGCATCGACCAAACAGGTAGGTCGGGCTGTGCCTCTCTCAATAATAAAAATGGGGACGAGCCAATTTTTAACTCGATGCCAGGGATGATAACACCTAAAATCATGGATGTTAGAAAGGTTTGCACGAGGGCAAATACCGTCATAACTTGTGGTTCCCATTTTGGATTTTTTACCATTAGGATAACCCCCAAAATCGCTTGCCAAAAAATCCATAGCAAAAAGCTACCCTCTTGACCCTCCCAATAACAGGAAATCATGAAATGAATAGGAAGAGCTAGTGAGGAATGGGTAAATGCATAATGGTATTCAAAATAGTGATTATAGATAATGATGAAAAGAGACGCCGCAACACCAATGACAGCGAAAAGGTGTGTAATAAATATGCCTCTGGCAAATTGAATCCATGAGGATTTGTCCAATTCATTGGAAGACAAACTTGCTTTTAAGTATGAAAAAGTAGCAAATAGGGCCGTTATGAATGAGGTAATGACCAATAAATGTCCTACTGATCCGATTGTTTCGTGTATCATGGAAATTAGTTTGCTGCAGTTTTTGCTGTATCGGCTGTAATTTTACCCTCTTGGTATTTTGAAGGGCATTTTAATAAAATTTTATCGCAATAAAATATATGATCTGATTTCATACTACCTACGAGCACTAATTTTTCAGATTTTTCGAAATCTTGTGGTTTTGGAGCACCATAAACCACTTGATTTTCTCTTCCTAAGCTATCAATAACTAGAAATTCCAAACGATTCGCATCTAAAGCCGGATTAAAATGCATGCCAATAATATTCCCCTGTGCGTCTTTTTTCAACTTTCCAACGACATGGACTTTTTGGTTCGGGTCGTTTTGAGAAATACGCTCAGCTTCCTCAAAGCCTACATAGGTACTTGCATCACCTGTGGTGATGAGGATAATTCCAATGGCAATTGCGATTAAAATTAATCCGATGATATGTGTTTTTTTCATTTTTTTAGGCGGTTTTCAAGCTTTGAAACCTTTGAATCCAATCGGAATAAAAAGGCAAATAAGCCGAATAATATCACTAAGATAACGGCAATTACAACATAAATTTTACCGTCTGCACGGAAGGCGTCTGCCATTTCAACATAATTCATATCAATCTTGGTCTTCTAGTGTTTCTTCAATTTTCTTTATACGGATTTTGATGTTGGCAATCCAAAATCCGAGTAATGTCCATCCAATAATGGCTGGATAAAATACCATTCGCATGCGATTGTCTAAGTCCATGGAATTGAATCCAGGATTACCTCCATTTCCAGGATGTAGGGAATCTGTTAATCGAGGCAAGATCCAAATCAATACCATAAAAATAACGAAAGCGAAAATGTTATATACGTTACTAATTCGGGCTTTTTGTTGTTCGTCGGGTAAAGATGAGCGTACCAATAAATAAGCAAGGTAAATCAACATGCCAATGGCTACCGAATTTAATTTTGGGTCATTGGTCCACCAAGCTCCCCAGGTAAATTTTGCCCAAATACTGCCTGTGATTAAGCCTAATACGGCAAACATCAATCCGGTTTCCACGTAGGCATTTGATTTTTGGTCGTGGGTTAAATTTGATGTTTGCAAGTATTTAATGGAATGAAATACTGAAGCACTCAATAGGAAAATCATTGAAAACCACATGGTCACGTGGAAATATAAGTTTCGGACAGTTTCATTTAATATGGACTGTCTCGGTACTTTTCCATTAAGTCCTTGTACAACTGTATACACCAAAAGTAGTATACAAAGTAATTTCCAAGCATGTTTTTTTAATGTTTCCATATAAAAGGGAATAATATTCCCGACAAAACAATTACAATAATATCTAAAGCAAATAAAACGCCTAATTCGTTCCAATTTTCTGCAAATCCAAATCCATCTAAGGCGCTTTTAGATAATTTAATTAACAAAAGTAATAAAGGAACAATGATTGGAAAACTTAAAACAGCCATTAATGTTGCTGAATTTTCTCCTTGAGCTGCTATTCCTGCAACTAAAGTTAACGTAGAGGCAAAACCAATGGCACCAAATACCAATGAAATGATATAAAAAGGGAAGTTACCAATAGGATTTCCCATTACCCAGGCATAAAATAATATTCCTACAAAAGACATGCCCAGCAACATTATACTATTGTATATAATTTTTGAAAAGATAATGCTTTCTGGCTTGAACAATTGAAAATAAAATAAATTTCGTTCCTTGTGTTCTTGTGTGAAACTTTTACCGACAGCACTGACTGCAGTAAATAATAGGATGATCCAAAAAAGCGTATTCCAGGTTATTGGATGAATAGATTGGCTTTTTGCTTTAAAGGATAAATAACAAATGAAAATTGTTGATGCTAAATAAAGCAACAAGCCATGAAGTGCAAATTTTTGCCTCCACTCCAAGGATAGTTCCTTTTTTACCAAAACAATAATTTCGTTCGACTTCATTTTCTCACAAATGACATGCAAGTTACAAAATGATTAAATACCTTTTAAATTTTCGCATTCCTAATGTTAATCATTTTTTCAGCGAAAAATTTTACTACCTTTGTGTCTAATTTTGAATTATTCTAAATAAGTATTGTAGGCGGATCATCCATGGCAACATTAGCAGAGTTAAAAGTAGGGGACAAGGCGGTCATAACCGGATTTTCTGATGAAATTTTATCCTTAAAGTTATTAGAAATGGGTTGCTTGCCAGGAACAGTTGTGGAACTCATGCATACTGCACCATTTGGGGATCCGATTGCCTTAAAAGTTTCTGGGTATACCTTATCTATGCGCAAGGAAGAAGCATCTACAATCAAAGTTAAAGAATGTAAAACAATTTAGGGGTTGGGAAATCGAGCGAAAATAGCATTAATTGGAAACCCGAATGCGGGCAAATCGTCATTATTTAATAGTTTAACAGGGCTGCGTCAAAAAACGGGTAATTTTCCTGGGGTAACCATGGATAAGTTAACGGGTGTTTGGGAATTAGAACCTGGTAAAGAAATCGAAATATTGGATTTACCCGGTATTTATTCCATTTATCCGAAATCGTTAGATGAAGAGTTAGTGATTAATATTTTGGGAAATCCTGGGCATGCGGATTATCCAGATATGGCCATTGTGGTGGCAGATGCCTCTAATTTAAAGCGAAATTTATTACTGTTTTCGCAAGTTCGTGATTTAGGGATTCCGACAGTATTGGCGCTAAATATGATTGATGTGGCCGAAAATCAAGGTTTTGTGATAAATTCCTTGAAATTGGCACGCGAATTAAATGTAGAGGTGGTGGAAATCAATGCCAAAAAAGGCATTGGTGTGAATGGATTAAAATTAGCTGTAAATAAAACCCTTATCAATAAATTTGCATCAAATGATGCCTTGCCCCTCCCGGTAGAAGATCAATTACTAAAAGATATCGAATCAAAATTTGGGGAAGCAGAGCCTTATCGTGCATTACTTTGGCTAATGGAGCATGATCGCATGAAAATGTTTACGCCAAACCAACGAGAAGCATTTGATGGCATCATGGTAAAAAATCATTTCTTCGCCAAGACGTATCAGTCTAGAGAGACCGTCAAACGGTATGAAATATTGACGGAAATTGTGGATCGATGTGTCATCAACTTAAATAGAAAGTGGGATGATGAGCCGGTGAAAACATGGACCGACCGATTGGATAAGGCTTTTTTACACCCCTTTTTTGGCTATGTGATTTTTCTTGGAATTTTATTTATCATGTTTCAAGCCGTATTTACTTGGGCATCAATTCCCATGGACGGCATTGATTCCTTGGTAGCCTATGCAAATGACTATTTGAAACAGGTGTTGCCAGTCTCTAAATTGACCGATTTATTGACCGATGGCTTAATTGCGGGAATTGGTGGCGTGCTCATTTTTATCCCACAAATAGCCTTTTTGTTTTTGTTTATTTCCTTGCTGGAAGAAACAGGTTACATGTCGCGCGTGATGTTTATTATGGATAAAATGATGCGTCGTTTCGGTTTAAACGGAAAATCTGTTGTGCCGCTTATTTCAGGTGTGGCATGTGCAGTTCCTGCGATTATGAGTACACGTTCTATTGGTTCTTGGAAAGACCGGTTGATAACCATCATGGTGACGCCCTTGATGTCTTGTTCTGCCCGTCTTCCGATTTACACGGTGTTAATTGCTTTGGTTGTACCTGAAAAAAATACCTTATTTGGTTTGTTTAATTTACAAGGCGTAGCCTTGTTTGCTTTGTATTTACTCGGATTTTTCATGGCCTTGTTTTCAGCCTTCATCATGAAAAAAATTCTTCGATTGAATGAGAAGAGTTATTTCATTATGGAATTGCCTACCTATAAAGGTCCACGTTTTAAACACATTGCCATCAGTATTTTAAATTCTGTTCGAGCCTTTGTTTTTGAAGCCGGTAAAATTATTGTGGCTATTTCGATAGTCCTTTGGGTCTTTGCAAGTTACGGTCCGGGTGATTCCATGTCACAAGTCGAACAACATGTCAAGCAAACGAATCCACAATTGTCGGGCATTGAATTACAAAATAAAATTGCTTCCGAGAAATTAGAAAATTCTTATGCAGGCCATTTTGGGAAAATCATTGAACCGGTCATTAAACCTTTGGGCTACGACTGGAAAATTGGAATAGCCTTAATTACTTCATTTGCAGCAAGAGAAGTTTTTGTGGGAACGATGTCGACTATATACAGCTTAGGTGGTGAAACAGACGATGAAAATGCTACCATAAAGCAACGGATGCGGTCGGAAATAAATCCTGAAACTGGAAAACCTATGTACGATTCTGCATTAGGTTTCTCCCTATTAATTTTCTATGCCTTCGCCATGCAATGTATGAGTACCTTGGCCACCACCTACCGAGAAACAAAATCTTGGAAATATCCGTTGATTCAGTTTACTTATATGACTACCCTTGCTTACCTGGCAGCTTTGATTGTGTATCAAGTATTAAAATAAGTGAGCCAGTGAGCAGAGTGAGCCAGTGACCTAGCAACTTTTAGTTTGCTCATTGGCTAACTTTAACCCCCGTTGCAGCTAAATTACTCGTTGCTTTCGCAATCAGTTGTCCGTTTTCGTTGAATAATTTTGCTTCAACGTTGGCAATTTTTTTACCTACACGGTATACTTGAGAAACGGCTTTTAATTTTTCACCTTCTTTTGCACCAAATAAGAAATCTGCATGTAAATTGATGGTTACGTATAAGTGCTCAATCTCATAGGTAATCAAGGTGATGCCCATCATTTCATCCAAAATGGTGGTAATGATTCCCCCGTGCATCACGCCAGCATGATTTAATTGATCAGGTCTTACGACAAACTCAGCGGTGATCGATCCCTGTTCTGCGGCAAGTAAAGTGCCGTCTAACCAAGTTGTGATTGGATTTGGATTTCCTTCAGAGAATTTTTTTCCAATATTTTGATTTAAAAAGGCTAATAATTTTTCGTTAGCATTCATTTGCTTAGGCGTTAACTGCGAGTCCAGGTGCTTGTTCTTCCAAAGAGGGAGACACCAACAAATCCGCGAATATCTAATGTTTTATTATGATCTCTTAATTTTAAGATGCAATCGTAGGTTTTTCCTGAATGTGGGTCATATATTGTTCCCTTTTCCCAAGCTTCTCCAGTAAATTTGAAATTTTTCAAAATTACTTGTCCTAACAATTCTTTAGAACGCTGAGAAATATCTGGATTTTTCACATCCTTTTTTCCTGGGGTTTTTGCCCAAGATATTTTTCCAAAATAATGTTCGCCTTGCTTGTAAATTAGGATTTTTCCATCTTTTGGTTCACTAAGCCATTCTCCTAAAATATGGTCAGAGGCAACTTGGGTAAATCCTGTGAAGGAGATAAAAAGTAAGCTTGTGAGATATAAAAGTGATTTTTTCATCAGGTATTTTTTTTGCAAAGATACAAATTTTGGCTCAATCAGAATATCTATGTATTTTTGTAAAATATCAATGCCTATACTTAGTTGGTCTTTTTGATTTTATAATATGAATTATGATTTAACACAAATTCCTGAAAGGACTTCCAAACCTCGCCAAAAAGGTTTAACCATGGTGATGGACAAGGGTTTAAGCCTACGTCAGGTAGAGGATTTTTTAGAAATGGGTAGTCCATTTACGGATATCGTAAAATTAGGATGGGCTACTTCATATGTAACAACAAATCTGAAAGAAAAATTAGCCATCTATAAATCTGCTGGTATTCCAGTTTATTTTGGAGGTACTTTGTTTGAGGCATTTTATATCCGTAATCAATTTGAAGATTATCTCCGTGTATTGGATAAATTTGGTATGGAGTATGCAGAAGTATCTGATGGTTCAGTAGAAATGAACTCAGATGTTAAATGTGAATTTATTCATCGTTTATCTAAGCATGTGACTGTTTTATCAGAAGTTGGATCAAAGGATGAGGCAAAAATTATTCCTCCATACAAGTGGATCAAATTGATGCGAATGGAATTGGAGGCAGGTGCATGGAAGGTGATTGGGGAGGCTCGTGAAGGTGGTAATGTGGGTTTATTCCGTTCATCGGGTGAAGTACGTCAGGGCTTGGTCGAAGAGATATTGACTGAAATTCCAGAAGAAAACATTATTTGGGAAGCACCTCAGAAATCACAGCAAGTGTGGTTTGTAAAATTAGTAGGCGCTAATGTAAATGTGGGAAATATTGCCCCGAATGAAGTAATTTCACTTGAAACTATTCGTTTAGGCTTGAGAGGCGATACGTTTGATCATTTTTTAGATAAATAAATGAAAGCCCGGCTGTAACCGGGCTTTTTGATTTCCTTATGTTACAATTATTACTTGATTTATTAAAAGACCCTCTTACTTTCCTAAGTAATTTTATTGCGGAAAATGGCTCCTTAACCTATGTATTACTTTTCGCCATTGTGTTTGTCGAAACTGGCTTAGTGGTAATGCCCTTATTACCTGGTGATTCTTTACTATTTTCGGTAGGTTT